>NZ_NOLK01000023.1:0-76873 GCF_002245985.1 Nostoc sp. 'Peltigera membranacea cyanobiont' 232 | reverse complement strand
TGGTCGTTATGAGTTTAGGAAGTTTTCTGACTCGATCGATCTCGATGCGATCGTTCAGCAGCTAACCCAAGCCCCGTCTCATTAATTTCCAGAATCCCCCTTTTCGAGGGTTTATACAAAAAACCCCTACTACAGCTACGGTGGCAGGTTTTTCTAGCCCCAGGCTTTGCGGTCAGGGCTGGAAGACAAGGATTTTTTAGCCTTCTTGCCCTTCTTTCTTTTGGGTTGAGAGCTATCTGAGTCAGATGCTGGCATAGCTATTGCCAAAATTTCAGAGGCTTTGGTACGAATAGCCTCCATACTAGAACCGCTAGTTTCCACAAGTTCAACATCACTGTTGAGCATTTCTAGCCAGCGCATTTTGCCGTCTAGCTGTTGCTGTAGACGTTTTTGTATTGCCAGCCAAGACTTGTAGATGTAGTCCACAATATGAATCGCCGACTGACTTAAACGCTTAGGTTGATCTTCAAAGCGCGGGTCAGTCTTGAGGGGCTGACACAGTTGACTAACAATAGTTGCTGGAAGCTTACCTTCTTGTCGCCAGTTCTCGAAGTCTGGATGTTTACCAACTTGTTCGAGTAGTTCGTTAATTAAGGGTGTGTTCAAATTTGCCATCAACTTCCACCTCCATGATTTAGCTCCTACACAGTTATCTCCAGATTTGGTGATTTATCCCCCCACCCCGATATCCTCAGTGGGAACTTAGATAATGCTACTTATGCAGCTAGTTTGAGTTTGGTAGTACGCCAAGATCCTAATTGTCCCCCAGTCTACCGAAATGCTCGTGATTTTTTCAATGCTACTTACTTGACTACAGCCCTGAAAAAACTCCTAACAGATGTCCTTAAAAGTCTACGGGGAGATGCAGGCGATAGAGTATTACAACTTCGCACACCTTTTGGTGGTGGTAAAACTCACTCCCTTATCAGTCTTTATCACATCACTAAAAATCGCAGCGACTTACAAAGTATCACCCAATTAGATGAATTACCAAATCCTGGTAATGTCCGTGTAGCCCATTTTATTGGCTTTGAAGCAGGTGCTATCAAAGGAATAGAAATTGATGATAGTCCACCTATTTTTACCCCTTGGGGATATTTGGCATGGCAATTAGGTGGACATCATGCTTACTCTTTATTAGCCACAGAAGACCAACAAAAGGTTGCTCCCGGTAATGAGGTTTGGAGAAAGATACTTGGGGATACACCTAACCTCATCCTGATAGATGAATTACTGGTGTTTGTAGAAAGTGCAATGGCGGTACAAGTGGGAGATTCTAACTTTGGTCGTCAGGTTCTCATTTTTATCCAAAAACTCACTGAAATTGTGAGAGAATTACCCAAAACTGTTTTAGTGTATTCTCTGCAAGCTAGTGTCGCTGAATCTTTTGGTAATGAAGGTTTACTCAGTGCTTTAGATAAATTGGTTAGTCGCATTGATGCCAAAAAAGAACCTGTTTCTGGCGATGAAGTGATGCAGGTAATCCAGAGACGGTTATTTAGCAATATTGGCGATACGGCAATTATTCAAGAAGTAGCTAGACAACAAGCAGAATTATTCCGCAGGTTGCGTGAAAGTTATGCTGATACTAATCGTGAAAAACAAGAAATTCAACAACAAGCTGATTTATTAGCAGAAAGAATTTTAGTTAGTTATCCTTTCCATCCCGACTTAATTGATTTAATGTATTATCGCTGGGGAACTCTGCCCAGTTATCAACGGACTCGCGGTGCTTTACAATTTCTTGCTGCCGCCACTTATGCTTTGTGGCAAGCAAAAGATAATTCTTGGTTAATTACTCCGGGAAGTATTCCCTTTGATAATGACATTGTGAAAAATGCTTTCTTTTCGCAAGTTGGGGCAAGAGATGCTTACAGTTCTGTATTAATTTCTGACTTAACTGGGCGAAAGGCTAAGGTTAAAACAGTAGATAATCGCATTGCTGCTGATGCTCCAGCATTATCCCATTTAAAGGTAGGGACTCGTCTATCTTCTGCCATTTTAATGTATTCCTTTGGTACAAGAGGAGGAGATAAAGGGGTTTTAGAACAAGAAATTACCTCTGCTTGTCTTGCACCAGGATTAGATAGGACGACAATTACTGCTGCTTTAAGTGATTTGCGCGAAGAATTACTTCATTTACACTATGTTGGTCAACGTTATCGCTTTGAAACCAAAGCAAATTTGAATAAGTTAATTGCTGATGAAGAAGGCAAGGTGAGTAGCGATGAAGTATTGCAGAAAATTCAGGAGGAACTAAATAAAACTCTGCCTAACATCCGCAGTAAAGTTGTCTGGCCTAAAGATGCTGCCGCTATTCCAGATAAAGTTAAGCAGTTTAGTATTGTCTACCTAGAGCCAAGTTGGGCAGATAAGAGTAAGGATTTAGTCTTGGCAGATGCCTTAAATTGGTTAGAGAATCGTGGTAATGATAAACGGGAATTTAAAAATGCACTTGCTTTTGTCGTTCCCAATAAAGCACAAATGGATAAGGCACGAAAAGGTGCAAGAACTGCCTTAGCTATATCTGGACTAATTGAAAAGAAGAATAAGAAGAAGGCTTCTTCTGAAGAATTAGAAGAATTCAATGAACTTGCTAGCAAAGCTAAGGATGCTACTAGTGAGATTGTGGCTGCCGTGCGTCGTCTGTATGAATATATTTTACTACCTCTCCCAGACAATAGCGGTGAAAAACCTGTGAGGTTGGAAAGTGTTGATTTACAATCTCAACTCAATACCAGTCAGAATTTGCAAGAACGGGTATTAGATGCTTTAAAGAATTATGTTTTTGAAACTACTACTGCTAGTAAGTTAGTAAGTTTATCTGGGTTAGAAAGTCCAGACAAGGAATATATAACTGGTGAGGAATTAGTGAGTTATTTTTTCCGCTTCCCTACTTTACCCAAAATGTTAGGGGTAGAAGGAATTAAAAAATCTATTCTCAAAGCCATTGAACAAGGTTTAATTGGTTATGTACCATCAATGACTATTAGTGGTGAAATCCCTGTAGTAGATAATCCCAATTTAATCAGTTTTGAGAAAGTTATACCTGCTGATGAGTTAGACCTAGCCGGTTATCTTTTATCTCCCAGCTTGGTTAATAAGTTGAGGAGTGTGAAATCTCCAGAAATAGTGGAGACGATAATAAAGGATGCGGAAGAAGATGATACTGTTAAACTAATTTATGGTTCAGGTGACTCTGGTAGCACTACAAAGAGAAAAGTTTCTGAAGAAAAACAAACTGTAGAGTATAAATCAGATGCAAGTAGTATTGAGCGAACTGTTTTGGTTGATATTGTTAATGGGAAAAAACCCGCACGTTACTATAAGCTGACATCTTCTACTGATAAGGCAAAGATATTTCAATTATTCGAGGTTTTACAGGCTTTATCTGATAAAGCTGAGGGGATGACGATCACAATTGAGGTACAGGCACACACGCAGGATAGTTTTGACCTCAACTGGATACGCAATGCAATTGAAGAACCTTTAGATGAAATGGATATACAAGCGTCTACACGTTTGGAGTAGGGTCGTAAATTTTGTTACCATCCGATGTGGGTTGCAATAAAAGTGATTTTAGTTTCTCGCTGTGTTAGCTTTCTGAATTACGGTATATTTCTGTTCCAAGTGACTTGCGATGAGATGTAGTCAAGCAATTTCAATCCATCTTTGACAAATTTAAACGCGAAATCATGATTTTAAGTCAAGGCAGTAAGTAAAACTTACTGCCTTGGTTAGCTCATGGGCGATGCGTGGCGCTGGACGTGACTCCTAATCCCGGTTCTAAAGGATTAACTCCCCTATCGTCCACAAGTGCATATATATGTAAAGCACAGTGGTTGAAAAATTGTTTAGCTAGCGTGCTGAAAAATCTTTCATCACCCCTCAATAGGGCGATCTCAAGCTCAAACAAAAACACCACTGAATGGAGTGGTGTTTTAAGTGAATGTGGACAGATGATAAGGATATTGCGAAGGACTAGGGTGGTAAATCTTGTGGCTTAATCTCCCAATCCTCTTTCTTGATTCTCTCGGTTGCAAGTCTTGCAAGCTTTTCTGCAACTTTCCTAAAAGTTCCTTTGTTCGTGTAATTAGGAGATGGCTCAATTTGTGCGTGAGATGGATTGTCGTCTGTTGGTCTTGGACAGACATCAATTTTATAATCAAAAACTGGCTTGCCTTTTGGATCGTTTTGAGAAACATTTATCATCCGAACTTCGCCAGCAATTAAACTCACTACACCATCATCTGGGTTTTTCCGCGTGCATTGTGGGTCATAACCACGAAGCTTTGCTATGTCAACAGAAGGAGCTTGATTTCTATCTGTAAACGCTTGTGAGCTAAGTTCTAATCCAAACTCTCCAATGCGGTAATATTTGTCTAATCCACAAAAAATGCACCGATACAATAGCTCATCATCTGCAACCACATCGCTCACTGCAAACCTCTATGAAACTAGCCATTTCCAGAGATCCGTAAGTTCAGCAGGTGATGAAGACGTGCCGTCTTCCATTTCATTGTCAATGTCAGTCCCCCAAACTTTGATGTATTCTGCGGTATTTCCCAGAATATAAACAGTTAACTTTTTGGTTCCGTGCCACCACTCAAAAACTATTTCTGAGTCAAAGCTCAGATTTACCAGTGGTTCACCCCACCACATTTGGTCAGCAGCAACAAGCTTGCGTAGTTGCTTCAACCATTCTATGGTGTATTTATAGGTTTCATTGTCAGATCCTAGTTCAGCAATTCTTCTGTGAGTTTTGTGAGCTGGTGAATAGCTCCAGCTTGAAAGTTCCAGGACTGCATAATTATCAGATTGCTCAGAGATAGCTTTGACCCTTTGAACTGAAGAGGCAGCTATCTTAGAGCGATATTTCCAACTCCCCACGGTTGATGTTCTGTCTGTCGCAAGAATAACAAGATTGGCGGTTTGCCCAACCGATGCACTTTGTAAGCCTTCTGCTGATTGAGAAAGCGAAAGTTGGGTTAATTTGCCGCGTATCTGAGATAGCGCTGTTGTCTCTGAATTGCGACGTTCGTCCTTTGTGTAATAGGCGGCTTTACTTGACATTGAATAACTCCCTTGTGCGATCAGTAATCAAACTCTCAAAGGCTTGTCCTTCTCTACTCTTTAATTCATGTAAATTAGAAAGCACTTCTTCAAGGGATAAAGGCTTTTCTATCCAGGTTTGAGAAATGTCCAAATCAAGTATAAATACAACTTGTTCAGATGGTGGTTCGGCATCTGATAAGGTTATCACTAGCCTAATTGGAATATCTTCATAAATCGATTCAGTTCGCGTCACAAATCCTGATATGTTGTTTGGAAGGCTATCCGGGAATTGAGGATATATATTGAAATACTCACTAAGGTCAACTGCCTCATCAGGTGAAATAACTATTCGATTTATGTAGCGAAGAGAAATACGGGTTATGCCAACAGGTTTAGCAACTTCTAAATAAAATTGGAATGCCTGATCAATTCTGTAACTAAATTCATCCCACCCTTCATAAGGGCGAAGGCTATGGATGCTCAGTGCATCAGGCCCCACACCTACTAATTTGGCAGCATCGGCGGAAGGGAACAAAAACTTGGGCAGCTCTTGTGTTACCGTAATCTCAGGCTTTGCAGGCGGCATCCGCCCAAATTTAAATTCCGTTGTTATTAAGCTTTGCTGCTGTGGCTCACCTGTGTATAAATCTCTTACTTTTTCATAGAATAAGCCTGGTATTGTAAAATTCCATGCTTGTCCAGGAGCAAAGCGAAACTCACAGATTGCCTCTTCTATTGGTGGATTACTATACTGACGGCGTGTCATAGATTACTCAAGTGCAGTATAACCTCACGTTTTTAGTAAGCTACAAATTTAAGACGAAAAATAACGATTCCCGTTTACTAATCTTAAGATATATAAGTCTGTCCTTATAAAAAGTTTTTCATAACCTCACAATCCCACTCCCACAGCCTGACCCTGTGAAAAATCATTCATAATCTTTGTGAAGCGATCGCTCCTCAGTGCGCCTAGTTTACAGCCGTAGGCATCGCGATCACACGACATAAACAGTAGGAACGATTTTGCTCTGCGATCGCGCAAATTTTTTGACAACCAGAAAAATTCAGCAGCAGACTTGGTTAATTTCACACCTTTTTGTGGTGTATTTATTAGCTCTTCTGTTGCTTTGCCATTTCCGCAAACAGCATCCTACATCTATGACAGCACCCATCCTCCCACAGCGCAGGCATTTTGAAAGGTGCTTCACAATTTGGACACTTCGCTAAAAGCTTGAGTTGATGGCGATCGCACTTCCATACTGATTTGTACTGCCATTCAATTCGATGGCAGGGATTTTCCCCATAACAAGCCCCACATAACCGAATAGGTTCATACTGCATTCCTACTTCGGCAGGTGGAAGCATTTGCGCTAGCCTGTTTGCATCTACTTCTACCACAGATGCGTAGGCGAAGCCCGTCGCAGACATCGCTTCCAATTCTTGCTGACTAGGGCGAGGGTTAAAATGAAATCGCTCTCACCTTGCTACCACTGCACCAATTCCTGCCAAACTACCCAATCCACTTGCGGATAAATGGTTGGCACGTCTGAACCTGCCAAGAAAGTGGCTCAGGCTTTCCCCTTCATAGGGTTTAATCAAGAATAGCCAAGGCTCAATATTTGTTGCTGCCATTATTTGTACTCCCTAGCTGCTTCCTGTAAAACAGCCTTGTCAATCTTCTTCAATCCCCTTGATAAAGAACGGATTGCTGCTTCCCTAAGAATTTCATCCAACCGCCCAATGTAACCTTCTGTTGCCGAGGTAAGAATTCCGAGCATAGCTTTGCTGATTAGATTAGACGGAACAGGTAGCTTCAAAATATTATCTTCCCAAGCTTTTACTGTCTTTTTAAAATCATCTCCTGACAACTTCCCAAAACGATGACAAGCCCGAAAGCGATTGTAAACTTGCTCATCTCGCTTCATCACCGCATCCAAACGATCTGTACCCACCAAGACAACAGCAATTCCTAACTTGTCATAAATATCACGCACATCAGCAAATGTTTCTGGCTTCAAGCGGTCAGCCTCGTCAATAATTAGAATTTCTACTCCACATCCTTTGAGTACTTCCATCGCTCTTCCACGGAAATCTGATACAGTCCCCTTTGTTGCCCGAAAATTCAGGTACTCAATAATCTCTTTGAACAAATCTTTAGAAGTACATTTTTGATTGGGTTCAATATAAACCACAGGAACAATTGGAGGTCTTCCAATTTCTTTCAATGGTTTATGCCTTAATCTATAGGCATCACAAGCAACTGTCTTGCCAGTTCGTGATTCCCCTACAACTCTACAGGACTGCCTTGCCTTGCGTTTGCCATCCAACCACTCATGGAGCTTTTTTACTTGTTCTAGCGGCACAATGCTTTTACTTCTAAGACGAGCAATTTCAGCTTGTAACCACTCATCGTCTAGTTTTACCCCACCTAACTGCTGGGCGATCGCAATAATCTCTTTGGCCAGTAATCTGTCTATGTATTCCCCTAACTCCGATTCTCCAAACTGATTTGGTGCAGCAAGCGTTTGAGCTATTTGGCGTTGGTGGGATAAAAAATGCTTTTGCTGTCGCTGTCGATTTAGCACTTTGTAATTATCACCCAGTAGTTGTCTAATGCTGCGATAGGTAAGGACTTTACCTGTAGTCCCGTCTACTATTGCTACTGTTGCAGGCTTTTCTAAACCGAGGCTAACACCAACAAGAATATGAGATTGTCCTTTGTAAAATAAATTGTATGCAGGAGACATTTTTTACAAGCAAGGAAGCTGCTGAAATCACAGGCTGCACCCTTCGTCAGCTACAGTATTGGCGAGAGAGGGGGGTGATTGTTCCTGTAATCAGCGATACGGGGACAGGACGTAGTATTTATTACTCAAAGTCTAATTTGCTGGAACTGGCTGCAATGTCATATTGGCTATCTGTGGGGTTAAGTTTTGACATAGCCAGCACCACGCTGAAAAAGCTGAAAGACCAAGAGCCGGAGTTATTTACTTCAGGTAAAGGTAAGCGGTTTATGTTGTTGTCCCAAGCGCAGGAGCGATCGCCCTCCGGGTTCGGCAGTCCCCCATCGACACCAAGCGCCGAGAAGTTTGGGGGTGGAGACTTAGCCCGTGCTTTCATTGAAGCAGATCATCAAGATGCAATTAAAAATAACCGTCAGCCGATTGTCCGTTACTATGTCCCTCATGAATACCGTTGGGATGCGATTCGCTTTCATCCTAAAGATGGCTTAGGAGAGTTTATCACAACGGCGATGCGGGAGGTGGCAAACCGCAACCCTGGGTTATCGGGAACGCTGACGCTGAAGGATTATAACGAGAAGCAAAGCAATTAGCGCGTTTTGGATGATGACCGTTTAAAGGATTTGATTGAAGTCATCAGTCGGCATCGGTTAGGGTTAAAAAATACCAATGCAGATGTTTTAGGGGAAGCTTATGAGTATCTGCTGCGGAAATTTGCTGAAGGACAGGGGCAAAGTGCGGGGGAGTTTTTGACACCATCAGAGGTGGGTTGGTTGATTGCGGAAATTATTGACCCTGAACCTTACACAAAGATTTATGACCCCACTTGTGGATCGGGAAGGTTGTTGACTAAGCCGCGTCTGGTGTTCAACCGCAAGCATCCAGGGGACGAGAGTAAAGCACCCCGGTTATTTGGGCAAGAGTTGAACTGGACAACTTTCGCGATCGCTAAAATGAATATGTTTTTGCAGGATTTTACTGATACTCAAATTGAGATTGGCGATACATTCAGACAACCTAAATTTACGGTTGACAAGAAGGTGATGCGCTTTGATTATGTGGTTGCTAATCCGATGTGGAATCAGGACAACTACGGCGCAGATGCTTACGAAGAAGATTCTTTTGAACGGTTTAAGGACGGAATTGCATCCAAGTCTTCAGCAGATTGGGGATGGGTGCAGCATATTTGGGCATCGCTGAAAGATAACGGACGGGCGGCGGTTGTTTTGGATACAGGTGCGGTGTCTCGCGGTTCGGGGAGTCAGAACAAAAATCAAGAAAGGGACATTCGCAAGGTATTTGTGGAAAGGGACAGAGTTGAAGGGGTGATTTTGCTACCTGAAAATTTGTTTTATAACACGACTGCACCAGGGGTGGTGATTTTGTTAAATCGCCTGAAACCTCTGAATCGTAAGGGCGAGTTTTTGCTGATTAATGCTGCTGATTATTTTGTGAAGGGCGATCCGAAGAATATTTTGACGCAGGAAGGAATTAAAGCGGTTGATGAGGTTTATCGCAATTGGGAAACGCGAGATAAGCTGAGTAAGGTTGTTAAGTTAGAAGAATTGAGGGAAGCGGATTATAATCTTAGTCCGTCGCAGTTTGTGGATGTTAGCGATAAAGTTGTGCATCGTTCCATTGAGGATATTTTGACAGATTTGGCTGTAGCCAGACAAGAGAGGGAATGGGCTGATAAAGATTTAGCTGAGGTGTTAGCAAAGTTGAATTTAAGCGTCAAGGAGGGAGTACAGATTTAATGCCTGATGAGTTGCCTGTTGACCCATTTTGGTTAAGGTTGTGTGCAAAATATAGTGAGGCAGAAATTGCTGAGATTGAGCAGTATTTGACCAAATGGGATGCATCTACCTATACTAGTGTGGCTCATAGTGTTGTAGATCATGCTTTGAGAAAAAATATTGACGCTTTGAAATATTTAAGAAAAGCTCACAACTTTAATAAAAAAGGGGCAGTGCGAGTACCTAAAGCTGGATATCGTGGAGATGGTGCAGCAGTTTATCGAAAAGGAAATGAGTATTTAATTGTTCGATCGGATTCATTTGGTATTGAAAAAATTGTCACTTATGGGGTGAATGATGAATAGGTTAGATGTGGTAGCTCAAAAAGCTAATAGAACGAAAAATCAGATTATTCATATTTTAGAACAGTTAACCAGTGATTATCAAACCACAAAATCAGAACGTCAGGAAATAGCCGCAAATTTCCCCGCATCTAATGATGAGTTTTCGGTTTTAGAAGAACTGGAACTATTAACTGTTAATATCAGAGGATATGCTAGTCAAATTCAATTTAAGGGTGAGATACAAAATCAACAGCAAGCAGTTGACAACTTAAATCACCTTGCAGTTTTTGATATTCCTGCTATTGCTCAATTTTACTTTAGCAGGAATGGAGAATATCAAAGCATGAAGGCTTATCTGGAGATGTTAGACTATTTACGCTTGCTGATTATTGAGTATTTAAGTTTGTCTACAATGAGTAGTAGAGTGTAACTTGTTAAAGTTTCAATCAGCTACAAATATCTTAATTATTTTCATCTAGGATAAAGCTATGACTCAAGCAATTGATAAGGAACAAATAGTGATTGATGAATTTAAAAAGTTATCTCCTGAGAAGCAGGAGGAGGTAATTGATTTTATTCAGTTTTTGCAGTTTAAGGAGATGCAAAAGCAGGAGACAGTTGAGGATAAGGAGAAGGAAAAACAAGTTTCATTTTTAGAAGCTGCTAAGGAGTTTATTGGATGTGTTGATGGAGGCCCCGGAGATTTGGCGACTAATAAAAAGTATCTAGAAGGGTATGGTAAATAGTGAAGCAAAATATCATTATTGATACTGGCCCTCTAGTTGCTTTAATTAATAATCGGGAACAATATCATAGTTGGGCTACTCAAGAAGTTGCTAATTTAGCTTACCCTTTCTTTACTTGTGAAGCAGTAATTAGTGAAGCGTGTTTTATATTGCGCGATTTTTATGGCGGAGAGGATGCGGTTATGTCTTTACTAAATACTGGCTTAATTCAAATCTCTTTTCGTCTCAGTGATGAAATAGGAACGGTTAGAGAGTTGATGAAGCGGTATCAGAATGTGCCGATGTCTTTAGCTGATGCGTGTTTGGTAAGAATGAGTGAATTGATTAGTGGTAGTACTGTGTTAACTCTAGATAGTGATTTTCGGGTTTATCGGAAGAATAAGAATGAAATGATGGATTTGATTATTGCTGATGGAATATGAGAGGGGTAGGGATGGGTGAGTTAGAATTACCGCCTCATTGGAAAGTTGTTAAATTAGGAGAATTATGCAAGATTGTTCGAGGTGCTTCACCAAGACCGAAAAGCGATCCAAGATATTATGGTGGAACTATTCCTAGATTGATGATAGCTGATGTAACTAGAGATGGTTCTTATACAACACCAAAAATTGATTTTTTGACTGAGGAAGGAGCAAAATTAAGTCGTCCTATGAAAAAGGGAGACTTAATTTTAAGTATTAGTGGAACAGTTGGATTACCTTGCTTTTTAGCTGTAGATGCTTGTATCCATGACGGATTTATAGGATTAAACAATATCAGCGAAATATTAAATAAGGAATATTTGTATTTTCAATTATTATTTTGGAGAGAGAAGTTCAATATTATTGCTCCGATGGGAAGCATTTTCAAAAATTTAACTACAGATATTGTTAAACAATTCCCTATTTATCTCCCCCCACTCTCTGAACAAAAAACGATCGCACACACTCTGCGAACCATCCAGAAAGCCAAAGAAACCCGTCAGCGAGAGTTAGAACTGGAACGGGAACGCAAAGCTGCACTGATGCAGTATCTCTTTACTCATGGCACTCGTAATGAACAGCGCAAGCAGACGAATATAGGCAAGATTCCTGAGACTTGGGAAGTTGTAACGGTGGATAAAGTTTGTGAATTTCTTCAGTACGGTACATCAAAACTGTGTGATTCGGATACCAGTGGTATTCCTGTTTTAAGAATTCCAAATGTGATTGGTGGCAAGATAAATATATTTGATTTAAAGTTTACAAAGCCAGAAAAAAAAGAATTTGAAAAGCTATCTTTAGAAGCTGGTGATTTACTTTTTGTAAGGACGAATGGAAGAAAAGAATATATAGGTAGATGTGCTGTTTTTTGTGGAAAACCTCCTCACGCTATGTTTGCATCTTATCTAATACGAGTAAGACTTAAGGTAAATATTTTGTTACCTGAATTTTTCCAATTTTACACCATGACTCATAGAGGGAAGAGTTATTTAAGTGGTAGAGCATCTAACGCAGCTGACGGAAAATTTAATATCAATACGCAGACTATTAAAGCTGTCTTAGTGCCTATTCCCTCTATTGATGAGCAACACGAAATTATTGGAACTTTACAGGCGTGCGATCGCAAAATTCAAGCCCTAGAAAAAGAACTCACCCTTATCGACGAACTCTTTCACGCCATGCTAGAACAACTGATGACAGGTAAAATTTCCACCCAACCCCTAACCGAAATTTACGTATGAGCGAAACCTCCGCCGTGCAAAGACCGATGCTGAAATATGCCTATCAAATTGGCTGGGAATACCTAACTTCAAAAGAGGCATTACAACGGCGAGAAGGAAAGGGAGAGGAAAAGCTTAAAGAACGCTACTTTGCAGATGTTCTTCGCAGTCAACTAATTAAACTAAATCCTGGCGTTGTCACCTCTAACAACATAGATGAAGTTCTTCGCCGCCTGCGAAATATTGACAACACCATCGAAGGCAACCGCGAAGCTTTAAACTGGTTGCAAGGCAAACAATCTATTTTTGTCGCCCAAGAAAACCGCGACAGAAATATTACCCTCATCGACTTTAATAACCCAGAAAATAACATCTTCCAAGTCACAGATGAATGGTCGCAAAAAGGCGTAAAATTTCCCAACCGTGCTGATATTATTTTTTTAATTAACGGTATCCCCATCGCCATTGCTGAAACCAAAGGAGAAAAGAAAACTGATGGTTTAGCACTAGGCATTGACCAAATTCGCCGCTACCACAACCAAACCCCCGAATTGCTTGCCTTTCCCCAAGTTTTTGAAGTCACAGAACTCTGGAATTTCTGGTATGGCTTAACCTGGAATACCAACCGCAAAAACTTATTTGAATGGAAACTGACCTCTCCCCTAACCCCTCCCCTTGTAGGGGAGGGGAACAACAATATTACTCCCGCTTTTACTCCCCCTTCCCTCGTAGGGAAGGGGGCTGGGGGGTTAGGTTCCATTATCCAAGAAGGTGACTACGAAGAGAAAATCAAAACCTTCTTCGACTATCAACGCTTTTTAGACATTCTCAGATATTACATTGTTTTCCTCGAACGCGATGACGGCTTAACCAAAGTTGTTCTCCGGCAACATCAAACCCGTGCAGTCAAAAAAGTCCTGCAACGCATCCAAGACCCGAATAAAAAACGGGGGCTGGTTTGGCATACCCAAGGCAGTGGTAAAACCCTCACCATGATTACAATTGCCGCCCAACTCCGCAATATTAGCGGCGATAATACCGTAATCGTGATTGTTGACCGCAACGAACTGGAAAATCAACTAGACAAAAACCTCAAAGCATACAGCATCAAAAGCTATGAAGTCGCAACTAGTAAAGCAGACTTAGAAAAACTCATCCAAGATGATTATCGCGGGTTAATCGTCGCCATGATTCACAAATTCGACAAGATGAAGGTAGAAAATAAGCGTTCTACGATTACTGTCTTAGTCGATGAGGCACACCGTAGCACAGGTGGTAATTTTGGCATATATTTAATGGCTGCCCTCCCCAACGCTACATTTATTGGTTTCACAGGTACACCTGTCAGTAAAGCAGCTAAAGGACAAAGTACCTTTCAAACCTTCGGCGAACCTACTGACCCAAAATACAGCCTAGATTCCTATTCAACCGCCGACTCAGTACGAGATGGCACAACCCTGAAGCTAAATTATGCCCTTGCTAAATCAGAGTTTCGCGTTCCCCAAGAAATTTTAGAAAAAGAATTTCTCCAACTCAAAGCCGCAGAAGATATTAACGACATTGAGGAACTTGATGACCCTGACTTGCGTCCCTTCATGGAAAATTATCAAGCGATCGCCAGGCTTTACGGAACAATCCGCGCTGCTTACAATACCAGCCCCTACATTGATATTGAACTCACCGCCAAAACCAAAGAACTGGTACGCCGCAACGTCACAATCGGCGAGTTAGAAATGCCAGGGACAATCCACGAACTCAATGCCCAACAATTAGAACAATTCCGCCAAAATAGCACGACGGATACAGTAAAAGTTCTAAACTTGAGTAAGGCATTGTTGAAAACAGTAAACGAGCAAAGTCAGCGATCGCCATTTTTGATTTCCATTGGCGAACGTGCAGAAACTGTCCGCGCCAGCTTTGAAAACCGCCAAATAGAGGCTCACGTTG
The DNA here is from genome assembly GCF_002245985.1 of Nostoc sp. 'Peltigera membranacea cyanobiont' 232. Classification (NCBI taxonomy): domain Bacteria; kingdom Bacillati; phylum Cyanobacteriota; class Cyanophyceae; order Nostocales; family Nostocaceae; genus Nostoc; species Nostoc sp. 'Peltigera membranacea cyanobiont' 232. The sequence goes on along the minus strand of NZ_NOLK01000023.1, from coordinate 62,623 downwards.
CTTTAGCTAAACTAGATGAAATTGCCAATGAATGCATAGAAGCAGAGTCAGAACGGCAACGGCTCAAGGTTGATGAAAACACCTTTGCCATTTACACTGTCATCAAGCAAGCAGTTGATTGCCTTGATATCAACCAAGCCGAAACCATCAACGCCATTTATAGCAACTTCCCTGATTATTGGTGGGATGCGCGTCAGGAAATTGATTTAAGAACCGAACTTTACGCTACTATTTATCCTATTACAAGCTCAGTTGAGCAAACCATTGAAGTCACCAACAACCTGCTGAAACTCGAACGAGTCGAATCATGAACACGACTCCTTTACCAGAAAAACTCGAAGCCGCAACGCAATGGAAAGACGCACAAGCACTTAAGAACGCTGTGCAAGAATGGAGCGATCGCATTAAAGTCCAAGTCAAACAAATTCAACTCCGTCCGATGAAGCGCAAATGGGCATCCATTTCTACCACAGGACGCCTAACCCTTAACACTGAATTGCTAGATTTACCAAAAGAATTGGGTGAGTTTGTGATTGTTCACGAACTTGTGCATCTCCTCGTTCCCAACCACGGTAAGCTTTTTAAGTGTTTTATGTCTGCTTATCTCCCTGACTGGCAAGAGAAGGAGAAGCGATTGCAGGGCTTTGTGGGATAATGCGGGAAACTGCCTTTAAAGGTCTTATATCGTTATGGTTTTGATACGGACAAGAACCTTAAAGTCTTGTAGACTAAGATTATAGATACTAAATTTTAGTTATAAGCCAAAACTAGTTTCTAAATAAATGAAAAATGAGATTTCTTAACCCACCCATCACCGAAGCCATTATTGATATAACAGTCAATCTTCATGATAATTTTAATCATGAAGAACTTTTGAAATTTCATGAAAATATTAAAGATTCTTTTCCAAATATTCAAAAGAAAATAGCGCTTCAAGGTGGTTTTGAATTTAACTTAGAGAGTTCGGATGAAATCAACTCTCAATTGTTTTCAGCATCTAATAAGACTGAAGGATATATTTTTATTTCTCATGACCAAAAAAGAATTATTCAAGCTAGACTAAATGGCTTTACATTCAGTAGGTTAAAGCCCTATGAAAGTTGGGAAAGCTTTTATGGAGAGGCATATCAGTTATGGCAAAAGTATGCTCAAATTACATCTCCGACAGAAGTAGTCCGTCTTGCTCTACGGTATGTAAACCAAATTATGATACCTGCAACAGGAACTATAGAGCTAAAAAATTACGTAAAAACATTACCAGAAATATCGAGTAATTTATCGGTAATAATGGAAGGCTATTTTATGCAAATAATTGTAGTCCATCCAGAATATCAACCCTCAAGAGCAATTATTAATCAAACAATCGGTCAAGTAACCGAAAATGATAAGGGTGAGAAAGCGGTTCCTTTAATATTTGATATAGATGTTTTCCAACAAGTAAATCTTCACCATAATGATGATGAAATAAAGAAAATTTTTGAATTAAATTTGCGATGCTTCAGAGACGAAATATTTTTTAAGAGCATTACTGATAAAACAGAGGAGCTTTTTAAATGAGTACGTTACTTGCTACAAATAATGGTCAGTTTTTGAGTCCGACTTCTAGCAGTGGTAGTAGTAATGAACACTACAAAATAATTCAAGCAAGCCAACAAGCTCAAAGACATTGGCTAGAAGTCAAAGTATGGAAATATAATACATCGTTGTATTTATTTTCTGATTTAGATATTGCTGAGTTTGAGAACAGAATAGAAGATATTCGAGATGAACTCTTGGAAGGTCATCTTGCACTTTCCAAACGAGACGTAAATATTCTTAAGCAACGGGTTGGAAATTTAAGTGTTTTCCAACTTCTAGCTGTGGCAAGGCTTCTGAGTCCTCTTTTAGAAAATGAAGTCTATTCTCAGGATGCAGCTTCTATAATCAGTGTGTTTCTACAGCATCCCGCAGACGAAGTGAGATATGCTGCTTTAGAAGCAATTAGTTATGCTCTAGGTGAAGTTCCTATTGCTGAAGAAATACTTGCAGAAGCCAAGAATTTGCTTAAAAATGAAGAAAGTACATTTGTACGTGAATTTTTGGAGTCACTATAGCAATCCTATTTGAGGTAGCAATCTTATTTGAGATCCGAACAGGGTGTACACTGATGCAGTGCGTGAAAAACCAAATTCTTGGTGATTAATAAAGAACTTCAGGTTAGTATAAATGTATCATTAGGTTTTATGTAATTTAGGATTGCTATATAAGGTGTGAGTGAATTACGTTACTACAGAAGTGTGAAAAGCCTTGCAACGTGGAAAGCGGGTAAGCAGCAAAAGGCAATTCCATCTCCAGAACACGCGAATCAATACCTAAGAGATATTAAGGAGGGAAAAGGTTTTCCTTCCTTATGGCTACCTTCATGTTCTGAAGACTTAGAGAAAATTTCTTTAGGAATCCTGTTGAGAAAAGGACATCTTGATGCCATAAAATTACTTGGCTTTAATGAATGCTGCTTTAGTAATGTGGGAATTGAGGTGAGTAAAGTAGAAGATACTAATTTCCCTATACCTACAGTAGGCCACTTGCATTATGAATTGTGTACCACAGATGACCTTGAGTTAACAGCAGCAATAGAATTATTTCTTAAATGTAATGGTGACTTTGCAGATTTTGTTAAGTCAGATCCTAATAAAAACAATATGCGGAAAGTAGCTGCAAAGTATATGAATGAAGTCAGCAAGCAATATCAGCACAAAGTTCAAGAGTGGGCTAAAGAATACTTACAATGAGAGTTTAGCCATAATAGTGGAGTAAATGTTTTAAGGTGTCGCGTATTTAATTCGCACTTTATTAACCGTTAGGAAAATCGTCAATTCCTTTTTTGAGCTTCCAATTCCCCATCTCCCCATAACTCCAAGAGTGCAACTTGTAAGCACAACAGCTTATAACCTCCAGTTGCTTCCCCTAACGTCTTTAACATCGTCTTACTCGAAAGGTTGGAAGCAACTGGCAATCTCAGTATTTGCTTCTCCCAAATATCCACCGTTCGCTTAAAATCTTCCCCTGACATCTTTCCAAAACCGTGACAAGACCGAAAACGGTTGTAAACCTGTTCATCCCGCTTAATCACTGCATCTAAGCGATCAGTTCCTACCAAAATCACTGCTATTTCCAACCTGTCAAAAATATCACGCACTTCGGCAAAAGTTTTCGGCTTAAAGCGGTCAGCTTCATCAATAATCAACATCTCTACCCCAAAACCTTTGAGACCAAAAGATTTTAGATGACTTTTTAGAAAAATTCTGGATATATTACCGAAAATTATTAGCTTACCGAGACTCCCCTAGTCCAGATAAAGCCTAAGAGCTTCTAGCGTCGCCTCTCGATCGAATTTTCCTAATGTTAAATATTAAGCTCTTGTTCAAAGAGGTAGTCCGGGAATTAGAAAACTTGCTAGAGTGAACAGAGTTAGCCTTAATGTCTAATCGTCAAAACCTATACATCTCATGGATTTTGCTAATATTGCATCCCAGTTGAACGCTGGAACGATTTTACCAGAGGGGATTGTTATTCTCACCCTCTTGGGGGTTTTGATTGTTGATTTGATTTTGGGGCGTACATCCGCACCCTGGATTGGATATCTAGCGATCGCAGGTTTACTTGCTTCGATTGTCGCCCTATATTTTCAATGGGACAATCCTAATCCCATCTCTTTTACCGGTGGCTTTAATGGTGATGACCTAAGTATCGTCTTTCGCGGCATCATTGCCTTGTCTGCGGCTGTCACCATACTGATGTCAATTCGCTACGTCGAGCAGAGCGGCACCCCATTAGCAGAGTTCATCGCTATTTTGCTGAGTGCTACTCTTGGAGGGATGTTTTTATCCGGGGCTAGTGAGTTGGTGATGATTTTCATCTCCCTAGAAACCCTGAGTATTTCCTCTTACTTGCTAACAGGTTATACTAAGCGTGACCCACGCTCCAATGAAGCAGCGCTGAAATACTTGTTAATTGGAGCTTCCAGTACAGCAATATTCTTGTACGGTGTATCACTGCTGTATGGGCTATCTGGAGGACAAACTGAACTAAGCGCGATCGCAAATGGCATTGCCACAGCAAAAGTGGGACAATCTTTAGGTTTAGTGATTGCCTTGGTTTTTGCGATCGCAGGTATTGGCTTTAAAATCTCTGCCGCACCTTTCCACCAGTGGACACCAGATGTTTACGAAGGCGCTCCCACCCCAGTCATCGCCTTTTTATCTGTCGGTTCCAAAGCAGCTGGGTTTGCCCTAGCCATCCGCTTACTGACAACAGCCTTCCCCCTTGTTGCTGACGAGTGGAGGTTTGTTTTCACGGCTCTAGCCGTTCTGAGCATGATTTTGGGTAACGTAGTCGCCCTAGCTCAAACCAGCATGAAACGAATGCTAGCTTATTCATCCATTGCCCAAGCTGGGTTTGTGATGATTGGCTTGATTGCTGGGACACAAGCAGGGTATGCCAGTATGATATTTTACCTACTGGTTTACTTGTTCATGAACCTGTGCGGCTTTACCTGCATCATCCTGTTCTCACTGCGGACAGGAACCGACCAGATTGCCGAATACTCTGGTTTATATCAAAAAGACCCACTCCTAACACTGGCGTTGAGTATTGCCCTGCTTTCCTTGGGTGGTATTCCACCATTGGCTGGGTTTTTCGGCAAGATTTACCTATTCTGGGCTGGTTGGCAAGCAGGACTTTATTGGTTAGTCTTGCTGGGCTTAGTTACCAGCGTCGTCTCCATCTACTACTATATTCGCGTAGTTAAGATGATGGTAGTCAAAGAACCCCATGAAATGTCCGACGCGGTGAAGAATTATCCACAAGTGCGTTGGGATTTGCCTGGGCTAAGACCCTTGCAAGTCGGGTTGGTGGTAACATTAATTGCTACTTCCATAGCAGGAATTTTGTCGAATCCACTGTTTACATTGGCGAACAATTCCATCTCCCATACCCCATTTTTGCAAGCAACAATCAACAGTAATGTCAAAGCACAAAATCTACTGCTTTTGCCAAAGTTAGATTCGGTTAGTCAGTCTCAACCCTCAGTTGATTCTACCGCTAAGATTTAACCGAGTCTCAGTACAACTTTGTTATCAAAGACACGCCTGTTTGCTAATTAGCAGACAGGTGTTTGTCATACAGCAGTTTTTTGCCTGAAGTACAAAGCTACCGCTTTGGAGACAGGAGATAGAAATTATTTATATCTGATTTTTAGTCTTACGTTTTGTAACTCAGTTAATCACAAGCCATTATATTTTTTTAATCCTCTTACTGGATGAAGATGTGCCTATAGAACTCTACCCAAATAAAGCGCAACCTGATATAAGATTGCCATAACTTAAACTTTATGAGGCTGAGTTAATAGGTATCTTGATAACAAATTCTGCGCCTTTCCCTGGAACAGAAAAACAGCTAAGTTGTCCGCCATGTTTTTCAACTATAATCTGATAGCTTACAGATAGCCCTAGTCCCGTGCCTTTACCTACAGGTTTAGTAGTGAAAAATGGATCGAATACCTTTGAGTGAACTTGTTCATCTATTCCCAAACCATTATCAGCAATACTAATCGCTATCCATTTTTCATCGATTACCTGAGTTTTGATTTTAATTTTGGGATGATTATTTATCTGCTTTTGATTGTCAGTTATTTGTGAATTGGCTGCCAACGCCTCCAGTGCATCAATAGCATTAGCAAGAATATTCAGAAATACTTGGTTAAGTTGACCAGGATAGCAAATTACATTGGGTAGTTGACTATATTTTTTGATGACTTGAATTTCTGGATACTCATGCCTAGCTTGCAGTCGATGCTCCAAAATCATTAAAGCACTATCAATTCCTTCGTGAATATTAACTTGCTTAAGTTCGGCTTCATCGAGTCTGGAAAAGTTACGTAGTGATTTAACAATTTCCTGAATTCGCTCTGTTCCCACTGTCATTGACTGGAAGAGTTTAGCTATATCTTGAATCAGAAACTCTAAGTCTATTTCTTCTAGCTCCTGTTGGATTTCGGGAGTATTTGGACAAACTTGTTGATAAATTTCCACCAATTTCAGTAAATCATGAGTGTATTTCTGGGCGTGGTGAAGGTTCCCATGAATAAAACTCACGGGGTTATTAATTTCATGAGCAATACCAGCGATCATCTGTCCTAAACTAGACATTTTCTCGGCTTGGATAAGCTGAGTTTGGGTAAGTTGTAGTTCCTTTAGTGTTTCTTGTAAAGCATTTGTACGCTCCTCAACCCGAATTTCTAGCTCTTGATTAGCTTCCTTGAGTGCTTCCTCTGCTTCTTTACGTCTTTGCACTTCTTTTGCTAACTCATCAATTTTCTGGTTTAGAAGAAGAAAATTATTGCTGGCTAAAGTTCTATTTTCTAAGCGTAAGAGAATTAAAGCTGAAGATTCAGGAGACCAAGGTTGAATAACGGCTCCTTGGCTACGACATATTAACATTTGTCCATCATTATTTCGTAAAGTCAAAGAGCCAATAACCATTGCTCTACTACTTGAACAGGCTTGCAGGTACTTGACAACATCCTCAGTAGACTGAGTTACAAGTTCAAAGAGCATTCTTCCTGGTAGTTCTTGACGGCGTAACCCCAGGATCTCTGCTACTGGTTGATTGGTAGCTAACAACTGACCGTCTCCACTCACCAGGAGTAAAGGTTCTGGTAAAACTCTGGCAAATTCAAGAAATTGTTCAGGAGTCATAAGGCTTCCAATTTCATGGTTCGATTCTAATTTACATATCTGCACTCAAGCTTGTATATTGGGGTTGTTTTAGCGATGAAGAGTTTACACAGATTCTAGTCCTCTAAAGTATTCTCTACCTTCTGCATCTTCTGCCTCTTCTGTAAATTTTAAGTAAACAATAACTCTACATCCAGAAGCACCCTGTGCTATGGTCTCTTGCAATTCTACTTTCGCATATCCCAGATTATTAGCTGCGATCGTCCCAAAAACGTTTGAAGTCATCATACACATGGCAGGGCGATCTAGCACTTTTTCCCCAAAAGGGCAGACGCGGTTGCCAAAGACAATTTTTTCATCATCCTGCTCAATAATATAAAAATCGCCTTGAATTCGTCTTTTTAAATCAATCAAGACATCAGCGACCTGCTTACGGGAAAGTTTAGAGACTTCCAGGGCGGATTTGTAATCTTGGTTGATCTGCCTAGCCATCCTTTCACCAACTACGCTAATAAATCCAGCAGCTTCTTCTAAGCCAACTACATCCTGCAAAGTACCAGATAATTCTCTGATTAATGTACGTAAAAATATATCGCGTTCTAAAGAAAGATTAAGCGTAGCTATCGAATGATTAAGTGCATTAGTCATGAATTTTGAGGACACAATTTTGGAACTACAGTTATAGAGTTCCCCAAAAGGTCTATAAAATAACTGCTGGATATCTTTCTTTAGAGTATTTGGTGCTTGCTTTTGTTTCTAATGAATTGTGATGAAGATCACAAATTCGGAATCTTGTCGTTGCGATAGTTCCCGATTTTGCAAAGTCTCTTCTAGGTTACATCCCATTCTCACCATGAAAATAAATCAGCTTGCTTACAATCAGGAGAAAAATTTTCTGTTTTTCATAAATTAATTTTGTTTCTTTTAAAGCATAATAAATTATCATTTATGAACTGTAAAATCTTGATTTAAACTCAAATTAAATTTACTATTTTAAGAGATGGGAATGCTAATGATAAATTCAGAACCTTTTCCTAGCACAGATTCTACTTCTAGAGTTCCTCTATGTTTTTGGACAATTATTTGATAGGCAATTGATAATCCTAATCCTGTTCCTTTTCCCACAGGTTTAGTTGTGAATAAATGGTCAAACATTTTTTGCTGAATATCAGCCGATATTCCTACACCATTATCTTTAATTCTAATCAATGCATAATTTGTATCTTGAGTTTGGACAGTAGCAGTATGAATTGTAATTTTATTGGGATTTTTCTCAATTTCATCAAAACTCAATCCAGAAATAGATTCTTCTAAAGCATCAATAGCATTTGCCAACAGATTCATAAATACCTGATTAAGTTGTCCTGGAAAGCATGGTAAAGGAGGAAGCTTACCGTAATTTTTAATTACTTGAATAGCTGGACGAATCTTATTATCTTTCAATCGGTGTTTGAGAATTAAGAGAGTGTTATCAATACCTTCATGAAGGTTAAATATGATTTTTTGTTCTGTATCTGCTCTAGAGAAAGTTCGCAAGCTTTTGCTAATATTATAAATGCGATCGGTGCCTTCCTTCATTGATGAAATAAGCTTAGGTAAATCCTCACGTATATACTCTAGATCCATCAATTTGATTGTTTCTTGAATTTGTTGAGATGTTTGAGGATAGGTTTTCTGATAGAGATCGATCAGATTTAACAAATTTTGAATATACTCTTGAGCCGGAGTCAGATTACCTGCTATAAAACCAACTGGGTTGTTAATTTCATGAGCTACATCGGCAACAATACTTCCTAAACTAGACATTTTATTCTGCATTATCTGAAGATTAAAAAGCATCATTTCTAGTTCGTGACTTCTTTCTTGTAAATTGTTTTGATATTCCTTTAATTCAGCAATTACTTTCCTGAGCAAATATTCTTTTTTTTCATTTATCTCTTCTAGTTTTACCCGATCCGCCTCAGAACGTTCTAATTGCTTTTGGATAATTCTATTCGCTTTTTTTAGTTCATTAATTTCTTTTTGGTAATCCACAATTTCCATCAGCTTTTACCGAGTTCCCAAAATTAAAGTTACAAAAGTTTCATTGTGAAATTGTGTCTGACTATTTCGATCTATAGGAGCGATTTCTCCATAAGAATAAAATCCACAACCAGGTAAATGGTAAGTCAGACAGAGTTTTGTATTCTGATATTCTTCTTTTGCTCTCGTACCAAGTATTTGCCGACGAGCTACACATGAAAAAAATAAAGCAGCACTTGGTTCTATACCTGGATAATTATCTAAGGCATTCATAAATGATGCTTTGGAAGCTGCCAAAATATCTTCATAACCTGCTTCTGCAATTTGAATAACAGCTCGATCGGGAATATCTGCAAAAAATGTGATGCTACCAGATTCCTGATTGTAAGCAATAGGCGCTCTTATATAAAAATTTTCTCTATTCCGATCAAATACTGCTAGAGGATATTCCATTGAAGGAGGAACTAACCCTAGATAATGATGATAAAAATCTAAAGCTGGCTTACCATCTATTTCATAGAGTATGTTCTTATCTACTTTAGTCACTTGGCTTATTTGACCGATGGGATGCCAACCACTTGCAACACCATGAGAAAACAATATTGTGCCCGAAAAAAGCAGAATTGGTACAGAATCACTTAATACTTCTGTTTGAAAGAATTGATATGTATTTTGATATCTGGACTGATCGCCTGCTAAACCACCGAATATTGGCACATGCTGGTCAAGAGCTAACTTTAAACCATTCAATATAGATACACCGCTAATTGTAAGACTCTCTGGATGAGTTAAACATAGCTTGGGAGTTGCAGTACTTTTTGCTTTGGCTTGCTCTACAGCTTGTTTAGTTACAGCAATTGGATCGCCTGAAACTTTGCGTCCGACTCCTGCATAAATTTCAACTTCGTCTGAGCAAAACAACATCAAGGTGATTGAGTCTTGCTGAAACTCTAAAACTGAAGAAATTTCTCCATCTGTTGTTCCACCAATCAACTCAATCCCCGGAAAAACCTGATGAATTTGCTGCAAAATAAGAGAATGTTCAAAGTCAATTGCAGAAAAAAGAATCCCAGCTTTTGGTATATCTGCTCCAAGGGAACTGATACATTGTTGAAGAACTTCTTCAACTGCTGATAGAGAATCGGGATCGTTACTGTGACCTACTACTGTTTTAAACATAAATTTATCTATATAGAGTACTAATGATTTTTCTAGAAGTTTGTAGTTCCAAAATTGCCAGAAATATTTTAATTATGTATTGGTTTTTGATGGAAATACTAGGATACCTTACTACTAATTTAAAGCAAGCTATGGACGAAAATGATTTCTAATAGTCTCAAAACACTATTTAGTAAATGATGCAATAGGAAGTTTAATAATAAACTCTGAACCTTTTCCTAGTGCTGAATTTACCTCCACAGTTCCTTCATGTTTTTCAACAACAATTTGACGAGCAATTGATAATCCTAATCCTGTACCTTGACCCACAGGCTTGGTGGTGAATAAATATTCAAAGATTTTTTGCTGGACATCAGCCGACATTCCCACCCCATTATCTTTAATTCTAATTAAAATATGATTATTGTTTTCAGTGAGAGTGGTCTGAATCAGAATTTGATTAGGATTTGCTTCAATTTCAATATAAGTCCGTCCTATATTAGACTCCTCTAAAGCATCAATAGCATTGGCTAATAAATTCATAAATACCTGATTTAGTTGTCCAATAAAGCATTCTAAATCTGGCAAATTATCGTAATCTCTAATGATTTGAATTTCGGGTCGATCCTCAGATGCTTTTAAGCGGTGTTTAAGAATCATGATTGTACTATCAATGCCATCATGAATGTTGCAATAAACTTTGCGATCGCTATCTGCGCGAGAAAAGGTTCTCAGACTGGTACTAATATTACGAATGCGCTGAACACCCTCTTTCATTGAGGAAATTAAGTTAGGTAGATCGGAAAGCATATACTTCAAATCTATCGCTGCAATTTCCTCTTGAATTTCTGGAACTGGATTAGGATAGTGCTGCTGATAGAGATCGATGAGGTTAATCATGTCTTGGAAATATACTGAAGCGTGTCCGAGATTGCCATGAATAAAACCAACTGGATTATTAATTTCATGAGCAACTCCTGCTACTAATTGACCAAGGGCAGACATTTTTTCAGTCTGTACAAGCTGAAGTTGAGACTCTTGTAGGTCTTTTAATACCCTAGACAACGCTGCCGTCCTTTCTGCAACTCGTTTCTCTAAAGTTTTTGTGAGATTTCGTAATTGCAAATGGGTTTTAATTCTAGCTAATAATTCTTCTTCATGAAAGGGTTTAGTGATGTAATCAACTGCTCCTATATTTAGACCCTTTACTTTACTATCAGTATCAGAATTTGCTGTCATAAAAATTACTGGAATATCACAAGTAGCTAAGTTTTCTTTCAGCCTTTGACAAGTTTCAAATCCATCTAATCCTGGCATCATTACATCTAATAAAATTAAGTCAGGCAGTCTATTTTCAGCCTGCTTTATTGCCCTAATTCCATCATTTTCTGTAGCAACTTTAAAGCCAACATTCGTTAATATGTTAAAGACAATTTCTAAATTTGTAGTAGTATCATCCACTACTAAAATCAAACTATCTTCTGGTAGATTAAGTATTTGTAAAGATGGCTTGTAATTCATATATTTAAATTAAGTTAATTCCTTGTTTATTGTTGACTATTGCCCTGCGATCGCAGCTAAGTCACCTCTACTTTTTTTCGCAGACGGACTGACAATTTTATTCTCTGACAATCCTATAGTTCCCAAAAAGTCTGATAACAGCAACATTCTCACACCAAATTGCTCTATACGACCATAGGAGCGCTCGCTACATCATCGACATCAATCCCAAATCTGCACTTTCACTAGAGTTGAAGATCCTCTTGAATGAAGGCGATCGCTCTAAGATTAGTTGTTATTACCCTTGTCTTTCGATAAAAATTGTGCTAGTTAGAACAATATTATTGATGCCATAAGTGAACTTATTCAGTTAGTCAACAGTATGTATTATGTTCTTAATAAAACTATATCTATTTTTAAAAAAAATTTATAATTCAGGATAATCTCGGTTATTTTTAGCTAAAAAATATTGAACAATAAGCAGTAATCTTTGAAATATTCATATTAAGTTTACGTATCAGTTATAGAGATGTAAATTATATTTACACATTATAGAAAACGTGTAGTTATAGTGAATTTTTCAAAAATCTCCGTTAGAGACACTTAAAAAATATATCGCTTTTGTTCTCTTGTAATTCATGTTCTTTACTGCAAACTAATATATTTCTATGAAGGAACTACTTTCCTCTGATTTATACTGCCCATTTTCATCCCATATCAATAAGCATGTTGATATTTTAGAAGAGTCTGCTTTGGAATGGGTAACTCGCTTTAACTTACTAGCAAATGAATCAGTCTATCGACGCTTTACTAAGTCAAATTTTTTTAAGTTAGTAGCAGGTGCTTATCCTTACTGCGATCTGGAAAAAATCAAGATCGCTAGTGATTTGTTCAGTTGGCTGTTTATTTGGGATGATCAATGTGATATGTCAGATTTAGGCCAACAACCTGAAGTACTCAAGCTTTTTCACAAGAGATTTATTGAAATATTAAATGGAACGGAACTTGAAAGCAACGATATACACCTTAGCTATGCTTTAAGTGACCTCCGACAACGGATGCTCCAAATAGGGAGCATAAAATGGTTCCATCACTTTGTTTGTAGCTTTGAGGAATACTTCGCCGGATGTGTACAGGAAGCAAGTAACCGCGCACAGGAAATTATACCGGATATTGATACTTATATCAGAATCCGGAACTTAAGTTCAGCAGGGGATCTTACCGTAGTACTGATTGAATTTTGCGATCAATTGCTGATTCCTGATATTTTACGACAGCACGACATCTTCAAAAAACTTAAGGAGAAGATAATTAATATTCTTGCCTGGTGTAATGATATCTTCTCGTATGCTAGAGAAATGGCAAGTGGTGATGTTCACAATTTAGTATTGGTATTGCACTATCAACAGCAAATACCTTTAGAACTAGCGATTAAGCGTGCAATCGAAATCCACGATCGAGAGGTACAAGAACTGATTAAATTAGAAGCATCTCTACCCTCTTTTGGAGAAGAATTAGATGCGGAACTTGCAAAATATATATCAGGAATGTATGCCTGGATACGTGGCAATCTAGATTGGTACTTTAATTCCGATCGCTATCAAACTATAGAAAGGCTAGAGTTGGTAGAAACTTTGGAGCTAGATAAATCTCAAACTAATCCGAAAGTTTTACTACCATCCTGACAAAAATTATCCGATTTAAGCAAAGATTTACCACGATGCTCTCAACGGCTTTTTTAAAAAAGTTAGTTGGAAATAGATTCAATTTTCTGCTTCCAAGTTAATCGATATTACTCCAGAATTAACGAAACAAAATTAACGCAATTTCAGCATGAAAAATAAAACGCAACTACCTAATCCCCTAAAAGCTCCCTCTTTTATCCAGAAAATCCAGTGGGTTGCAGACCCTGTTAGTTTCATGGTAAATGCAGCCCAACAATATCCTGACATTTTTACTGCTGAGGTAATTGGTTTTGGGGAAACTGTGGTTTTCGTGAACCATCCTCAAGCAATCAAGGAAATTTTGACTAATGATAGGAAGAAGTTTCCATTCGTTGGTAGAGGAAACAAAATATTTGAACCCTTAGCTGGGGAATATTCACTCCTTATGCTGAACGGTGAACACCATAAACGGCGGCGACAACTCACAATGCCTTCCTTTCATGGCGATAGAATGCGAGCCTACGGTGCTTTGATTTCTAATCTCACCGAACAAGTCTTTAGTCAGCTACCACTCAATCAGCCCTTTTTAGCTCGTAGTGCAATGCAGGAGATTTCTCTGCAAATCATTTTACAAGCTATCTTTGGCTTGCATAAGGGGGCACGTTACGACAAAATCAAGCACTTAGTGGCGTTGCTTTTGGATCTCTTTAGCTCACCCTTTACTTCTAGCTTCCTCTTTTTTCCCTTCCTGCAACAAGATTTAGGAGCTTGGAGTCCTTGGGGATGGTTTCTGCGTCAACGGCAACAAATTTATGAATTGCTTTACGCTGAAATTGCCCAACGCCGGGAGGAACCCAATCCAAATCGCATTGATATCTTATCCTTGCTGATGTTAGCGCGGGATGAAGCAGGTAATCCGATGACAGATGAAGAGTTGCGCGATGATTTGATGACACTGATGGTAGCAGGACATGAGACAGTCGCAACAGCAATGGCTTGGGGATTGTATTGGATTCATGATTTACCGAAAGTCCGAGAGAAATTGCTTCAAGAACTTGATTCCCTCGGTGATTTTCCAGATCCCATAAGTATTTCCCAACTGCCTTATCTCACGGCTATTTGTAATGAAACTTTGCGAATTCACCCGATTGCGATGTTCGCGTTCCCCAGGCTAGGTCAAGAATCCTGTGAACTACTAGGACATCCTATACCTCCTGGAACGTTACTGGTTCCCTGTATTTACTTAGCTCATCAACGCGAGGATTTATATCCCCAACCTCAGCAATTTAAACCAGAACGCTTTTTAGAACAAGAATTTTCTGCCTATGAATTTTTACCCTTTGGTGGTGGAGTCCGTCGCTGTATGGGTGAAGCTTTGGCTGTGTTTGAAATGAAGTTAGTATTAGCAAAAGTCCTGTCAGGTTATCAACTCGATCTAGTTGGTAATCAGCCGGAGCGTCCTCAACGTCGAGGTTTTGCACTTGCGCCAGCTAATGGGGTCAAAATGGTAGCTACAGGACGACGTGTGCGTAAAGAGCCTCTAGAGAATATGACAAGCACATCCGTCTTTTAGTAATCTATCAGAGCTATTTTAATAAATACTAGAAATCTATTTTTTGGAACAAATTAGGTTTTTAGAATTGTTAGGTTGAGTAGAGTGGAGTAAAACCCAATCTACAAAAAATACATTTACGACTAGTTTTTTCGGTGGCGTGTAATTAAAAACCCAGGTTCTCACAAAAACTGGGTTTTTAGCACTCTTATATTTGGGCTTGACAGATTACTAATCTAGCCCTCTAACTGTTGCATCGGTATCTCAATAGTAAACTTAGTTCCCTCTCCTGGCGTAGAATCACAGTTCAAACTACCTTTGTGTTTGTCCACAATAATCTGATAGCTAATCGACAACCCTAACCCTGTACCACTTCCTACTGACTTGGTAGTGAAAAATGGGTCAAATATTTTATGCTGTACCGCTTTTGTCATACCACAACCGTTATCAGCAATCCGAATTATCGCTGTATTAGAATCTGTTAGTTCAGTAAAGATGTGAATTTGTCCTACCAAATGAGAATCTGCTGATGCGTCGATATCCTTGGTTATTTGTTCTTCGTGATTTACCAGTGATTGATGACCAATGATAAATGAATCTTCTAAAGCATCGATTGCATTACTCAGGATATTCATAAACACCTGATTCAATTGACCAGGGTAACACATAACTTCTGGTAAATTTCCATATTCTTTGATGACTTCAATTTCAGGAAAATTGCTCTTTTCTTTAAATCGGTGTTGCAAAATCATTAAGGTGCTGTCTATCCCCTGATGAATATCTACAGGCTTCATCTCAGATTCATCTAGACGAGAAAAGTTGCGTAAGCCCAAAACAATATTTCGGATACGCAAACTCCCAACTTTCATGGAATCTAAAATTTTTGGCAAGTCTGCTGCTAGAAAAGCTATGTCAATCTCCTCAGATTTCTGTTCAACTAAAGGCGAAGGGCGGGGATATTCTTGCTGATAAATAACTATCAAATCTAGCAAATCTTGAACATATTCGCTGGCATGATTAATATTGCCATGAATAAAGTTGATGGGGTTATTGATTTCATGGGCAATTCCCGCCACCATTTGTCCCAAAGAGGACATTTTTTCACTTTGAATCAATTGGATCTGGGTACGTTGTAATTCCTGGAGAGCCTGTTGTAAACTGTGATTTTTGTCATTGATTTCCTGCGTTCTTTTCTGGACTTTTTCCTCTAGGGTATGATTGTATTCCTCCAAGCTTTCTTTAGCTTGGGCCAAATTTTTGTAGAGGATAGCATTTTCTAGAGAGATTGCTGCTTGAGTGGTGAGGAGTTTGAGGACTTCTACGCGATCGCGTGTAAAGGCTCCTGTGGTCAGCTGATTTTCTAGGTAAAGAATCCCAATCAATTTACCTTGATTTAGAAGAGGTATAGACAATAAACTCTTAGGCTCTTCACTAAGAATATAGTTGTCACCTGCTAGAAAAGAAACAGCCATTGCATCATCAATAACTAAGATTTCTCTGGAGCGCTTAACATAGTTAATCAAAGTGATGGGAACATCGTAGCTTGACTCAAGGGAAGTGGATGGAAACTCAGTGTAGGTATGCTCAAAATTGGAACTTGAACAAATAGCCGTGACAGTTAATGCTAAGTTATTCCCTTCGCTCAAAACTAAAGCGCATTTCGAGGCTCCTGCATTCTCCATAACAACTTCCATCAAAGTAGAAAGTAGTCGCTCAAGCTCGATTTCCCCAGAGAGTGCTTGAGAAGCTTTAATGAATGCGGCTAAATCTAGAGAATCAGAAATACTTGTCTTCGATGAGCCAATAACAGTTTGGTAATTACTCAAAGTAGACAAAGATGATATAGATGTGTTGATTAAAGAAGTGCTTTCCTCCCTGGCAGGGATACTAAGTTTTTCTTGCTGGAATATAGGAGTGAGTAATTGGGGATAACGTTTTACCAAATCGTCAACTTTGGCTTTTGCTCCCCAGTTAACGTATCCATAGTAGGCATCAATTAAGTAGGTTTGGGCAATTTTTTGCTTGCCCCATCTTAGATAAAATTTAGCTGCTAGTTCCTGAGCTAAAGCTACTTCATTCTTGTAGTCATGTTCTTGAGCTAGGGAGATAGCACGATCGTATGCTTCCATCGCTTCAAGATATTTCTCTCCAACCCGATGTCTTTCTGCCTCCACCAAATAAAATTTATGCCAATTGTTCATTGGGGCGTGATATGCCCAATATTGCATCTTTTCCTGATTAGCTTGCACCTTATCGAGAATGCACTTTTGTTCTGAATCAGATGCGTCATTGTACACCGCCAGTTTAGCCAGAGAATCGTAAAAATAGAAAAAAGGAACAACCAGTTGTCCTGTACCACTATCTAAATACTTTTCTGCTAAAGTAGCATTTTCAGTTGCTTGAGGGAACTGCTGAAACAAGTAGCATAAATGTAATTTATGAAAATATAAATATAAAAGTCCGATTCCATCCTTGACTTCCAAGTGAAGTGGCAGCATTTTTTCCTCATCATAGGCTTCACCAATTAAACGACAAGGATCTTCTCCAACGCCTAGTAAATTTAAGACACTCTGTTGATAGATGCAATTCCAGTTAAACGCTCTTTCTTGCTTGATTTGATTCAGGACATTACTGTAATTTGCCATCTCGCGTTCCAGCCCTGTTAGTTCTCTACCTATGGAATAAGAACTGAAGCAATAAGACTGAATATCTAAGGCTGCAAATTCTAAACATCCTGTTTCCATCGCCAGAGAGTAAGCCTCTAGTAAATGCTGTAATGTTTCCTTCGGATGCTCCTTCCAATGCCGAATACCTGCATGAAATACCTCCATGACTTTTGCTTCAACTTCTTTGGCATTGTACTTAGCCACCAAACTTAAAGCCAGTTTGCCAAAATGATAGCCAGACTGAATATCTCCCTTTTCGCTACAGAGGATCGTTCCGTAAAGAACGTATGCAAAGGCGGACAAGGGAGCATTACCATATTTGAGTGATAAGTTGATTTGTTTAAGAACAATCAGTAGAAAAAGTTCAGGAGTGACTGCATAGGCGAAAAAAAGTGCATTGGATAGAATCTGCATAACTACCAATGTTTGTTCTGCCGCCATTTCTGGTAGGTCAATTAAATCTTCAATACACTTTCCATTTAAATTTGATGTTAATTCAGCTAGCGATCGCTGAATATCTGACCGGCTAGGATTTTCAGGTAACTCAACTTCTAATAACTTTAGAACACTTAGGGCAGTCCTGACAGATTCTAGTGCTTGATTCTGCGCTCCATAGGCTTTAATTTTGACTTCATAAACTTTTACTTTCTCCAGCAGTGTTTTTGCTCGTGCCAACACTACCTCTACTAATTGCTCCATTTGCCTAAAGTCGCCAGCTAGATACGCTGCCTCTGCTGCTGTCTCATACAAAGCTAGAATTAGCTTATATTTAGTCTCCCAGCCATCATCTGTCAGCAGTTGGATGCCGATAGTTAAATACTTCACAGCAGATGGATAAGCTGTTGATGCTAAAGCTTTACGTCCAGCAGTCAGATTCATCTGGGCTAGTTCATCTCGTTTAGCTTGAGGGGAGATGAATTCTACTGCGATATTAAACTGATTGACAAGCTCAAAAATCTTTTCTTCCTGTTCTGCAACCGGAATATTGTTCAATAACAGTAGCCCAATTTTTAAGTGAATTGGCTTTTTTTGTTCTTCAGGAATCAAAGAATAAGCGGCTTGCTGAACTCGATCGTGTACGAATTTATATTTAGGTAGCTGTAAATTAGAACTTGAAAATTGGGTAGATTCTATTCCATGAACAATAAATTCTTGATTAGTATTTTCTTTTGCAAAAATATTGTAATTCTCAGCCTGTGGTAAAACTAATCCATCAAGTAATGCTTGCCATAAGTCTGATGCTGTATCTACTACAGATTTTTCATTGACGAGCGCTAGACTTTTTAAGTCAAATTGATTACCAATACAGGCAGCTAGTTTCAGAACCTTTTGAGTATATATTGGCAATTTCTCTATTTGTAGGGCAATAAATTCTACTACATCATCTGTGAGAGCTAACTCTTTGACTTTGGAAATATCATACTGCCAATGACCAGCATCAAAGTTTAATAATATTAGCCCATCATCATGTAAAGACTTGAGGAATTGGACGGAAAAGAATGGGTTGCCTTTCGTTTTTGCAAACACCATCTGCGTGAGAGGAACTGCAACTACTTCAGGACAATGTAGAGTATCAGCAATGAGATGATTTAAATCACCCTGATTTAAGGGTGCTAGAGTGATTGTATTAATGGTTGCTCCCGATTTTTCAATCTCTTGTAATGTAAAATAAAGCGGATCTACCTTGAAAACTTCATTATCTCGATAAGAACCAATTAACAATAAACCTCCCTGATTCTCATGTGTCTGTTCTGCCTTTTCTGAAACAGAACACAACGGGTTTTCACATATTAATAACTGAATTAACTTTAAAGAGGCTGTATCTGCCCATTGTAAGTCATCAAGAAAGATAACTAGGGGATGTTCTTTAGTTGTGAAAATTTGAATAAATTTTTTAAACAATAAATTGAAGCGATTTTTGGCAGCACTGCCAGAGAGTTCTGTAACCGCAGGTTGCTTACCAATAATTTGTTCGAGTTCAGGAATTACATCGATAATTACCTGAGTCTGTGTACCCAATTCCAGCAGAATTTTGGCTTTCCATTGTTGAATTTGGGCATCAGTTTCTGAGAGTAGTTGCCCGATTAAGTCTCGAAAAGCTTGCACCAATCCTGATAAGGGAATGTCACGTTGAAACTGGTCAAATTTTCCTTTGATGAAGTAACTACGCTGCCGGACAATAGGTTTATGGACTTCATTGACCACAGCAGTTTTACCAATGCCAGAGAAACCCGCAACTAATATCATTTCTGTTGCCCCTTCTGTCACACGCTTAAAAGCAGCGAGTAGGGTTTCAACTTCAGCTTGGCGACCATAGAGTTTTTCAGGAATTACAAAACGGTCTGAGATATCCCTCACACCTAGTTTAAAAGGGGCAATATTTCCTGTATCTTGCCACTGGTTTTGGCACACCTCCAAGTCATGCTTTAACCCCAAAGCACTCTGATAGCGGTCTTCGGCATTTTTTGCCATCAGTTTACTAATAATCTCAGACAAAATTGCCGGAATCTTAGAGTTAATCCGGCTGGCTTTTAGCGATTGTTTGGCGATATGAGAGTAAACCAACTCCATCGGATCTTTAGTGGTGAAGGGTAACTGTCCGGTGAGGAGTTGAAAGAAGGTAACACCAAGGGAATAAAAATCAGTTCGATAGTCGATACCTCGGTTCATCCTTCCAGTTTGTTCTGGAGAAATGTAAGCCAAAGTCCCTTCTAAGATGTTGGGATTAGTGAGAAATTGAATTTCTCTTGGTAGGAGAGTAGCAATACTAAAATCGATGATTTTTATTTCATCTGTGGTAGGGTTTATTAGAATATTGGCAGGCTTGATATCTTTGTGAATGATGCGATCGCTATGCAATCCTTCAAGGGTAGAAGTAATTTTAATAGCAATGGGGAAAAACTCATTGAGGGAAAGAAAATTTTCCTCCTTCCCCTTGTTCTCTAGTCGCCAATCTTGTAGAGAAATGCCACCAAAATCTTCCATCAGTAGGACGTAGGTGTTACGGTAGCTTTCTAAGCTATAGGTTTTGACTATCCCAGGAAGATCGAGGTTTTTGGTAATGATATATTGATTGCGGAACTGGGCGATTTCCGCGAACGTAGGATATTCGTTCCGCATTAACTTGAGAATGACTAGTTTTTGGTCTTGTTCTCTAATGCCCCGATAAACTAGGGTTTTACTGCCGGAGTAAATTTGCTCGGTGATGCGATAGCCAGGAAACGCATATAATGTATCTAATACTACTAACATCGCAGACTATGCTCATAATTCTTGTTTCTATGGTTTAGTATTCCCGTGTGAAGGCTATCATCATCATGAAATAAGAATTTCATTTGTTTAGTTTGGATTAAGAAAAATAATTTTTACCTAAATATCTGCTCTTGAACTATGTAATTATGAACAGGATAATTTGGGTATAAAGACATAAGCTTACCAAGCACATTGTTACTAAATTTATCTGGTAAATATTTGCTCTTACTGCTTTCTTTCTGCGGGCCAGCTATCAAGTTGTGATGTAGATTTTGGAGATTGTAAATTAAACAACAAAAAAGCCTGCCGTTCTTCTTAGGTTAAGAGCAAACTGCGGCAGGTTTAGTGGGTTTAAGACTGCTTTGTTAGAGTGTAAACATCTTCTCCTACGAAGACGCTGCGCGAATAGAGAATTCAAAATTCAAAAATTATAAAGGCGCAGATAATTGCTAGTTATTTTTTCCTATTTTTGAATTTTGTTGTCAACGATGATTTGTCAACATAAGTGTTTTTGAACTAACTATTTTTACCCGCTTTTAATCGGACACCCGTTATGAAAAACGGGGTGTTTTCGACTGCGATAATAATAATGAGCACAAATGCTACTTGATTTTTTGTTTAATAAAAGTCACAACTTGAGTTAGCTGTTTCTTCAAGCCATCGATTTCAGCTTGCATTTTGACAATTTTCTCGTTCAAGGCATTAATTTCTGCCTCAGAGACTCCTCCGGTAGTAGGGATTGCGTTGCTTGCCGCCGTAGGCATCGCAGTATTTGCAGCAGTAGGAGTTGCTAACGTCGCGGTGTTTGCGACGCTAGGGGCTGCTACTGTAGCAGTTGCAACACTAGAGGTTGTAACTGTGCTATTTTTAACAGCAACCCCCGCTCCGACTGCGACTAATTCTGGGCGTGGCTGTTTCGCCTTGGTCATCGCTAACTTAATTGCGTTAATTAGTTGCTTTTGATCGAAAGGCTTGCCCAGAAATTCAAAGTATTCAAAGGGTTCTGTGATTTTCTCAGTTACTTCTTCCTTGCGACCAGACATGATCACCAAAGGAATTTTCCTTAATTCCGGATCGGCTTGAACTTTCTGGAAAACCTCCCAGCCACTCATTTTAGGCAACAGGAAATCCAGCATAATCAGGCTGAGTTTTTCCTGAAGGATAAAATTTAGTCCTTCTAAACCGTCTTTTGCTTCCAGTACCTCAAAATTGCCCGGAGGCAACATTTCTCGTACTTTTACCCTGACAACTGTAGTGTCATCGATAACTAAAATCTTGTTGCTTGCCACGACTGTTTGCTCTAACAGAAACTTTAAGTGTAAATAGCGGCTTTGCCGATTGTCCTTGAGAATCCTCCCACTATATACAAAATTTCTAGCAATTGGGGGATAGTATATTTCGGTATAAATGGCATTGTTATAGGTGTTTTATAAAACTCTTGCTTACTGTTTTTTCGATTTATGTCATGGTGATATTTAAGGCTTTAGCTTTGATTTGAGGCATAAAGAAGACGGAGACATGGTGATTTCATTCAGAGGTTCCCGCATTTCCCGTTTGCTGCGTCTATTCTTATCTATCATTTGTTAATTGACACAACATTCCTCTAATATCCGTATCTTGCTTGGATGTCTATGATTTCGTCACAACAAGCTGAACTAAAGTCTGAAATTGCAGCAATGCCTAGTTGGTTACGTCGCCCTATCGGTAAAGCCAGTGAAATCTCTACCGTACAACGCATTATTAAACAGCGCCAAATTCACACGATTTGTGAAGAAGGGCGCTGTCCCAACCGGGGAGAGTGCTATGCCCAAAAAACTGCAACTTTTTTGCTAATGGGGCCTACATGTACACGTTCTTGTGCTTTTTGTCAAGTAGATAAAGGTCATGCACCGATGCCTCTTGATTTAGAGGAACCCCAAAAGGTAGCACAAGCAGTACAGCTTTTGGGATTGCGTTATGTGGTGCTGACTTCTGTTGCCCGTGACGACTTGCCCGATGGAGGCGCAGGGCATTTTGTGGAGACGATCGCGACTATCCGCCAGTTGAACCCAGAAACTCAAATTGAAGTGCTGACCCCTGATTTTTGGGGTGGTGCTGGTGTTGGGGAATCAGGTCAACACCAACGGATAGCGATGATTGTAAGAGCTAAACCAGCGTGTTTCAATCACAATATCGAAACAGTGCGGCGGTTAACTGGGCCAGTACGCCGGGGAGCCAAATACGATCGCTCACTTTCAGTACTAGCTATGATCAAAGAAATCGATTCGACAATTCCCACCAAATCAGGTTTGATGCTGGGACACGGCGAAACACTTGATGAAGTTATTGAAGCAATGGCTGATTTAAGGGCTGTGGAGTGCGATCGCTTGACTATTGGGCAGTATATGCGTCCAACTCTTGAACATCTCCCAGTCCAAAAATATTGGACTCCAGAGGAATTCGATCAACTCGGCAGATTAGCATGGGAAATGGGATTCAACCATGTCCGGTCTGGGCCTCTGGTTCGCAGTTCCTATCATGCTGGAGAGAAGGGAGGAGGGAGTGGGGAGTAGGGAGCAGGGGAAAAACCAATGCCCAATGCCCAATGCCCCATTCCCAAATTTACACAAATATTCTTAAAGAATTTGGGTATTTGGTACGCCAGTTTGGTATTTCTTAGAAAGTCATGACATTAGGAGAATCGGATTATGACCGCTAAAACAACAAAGAATCCTGCAAATTCCCCAGTTGCCGACAGTGGAGCTAAACCTCCCTACCCCTATCGCACAGGCTGGGCAATATTCTTATTAGCTATCAATTTCCTGGTAGCAGCCTGGTATTTCCACATTATTGAATAATTAGAAGTGGAGTGGTGCTGCTCAAATCGTTCCTTTGAATAAACCTTTGGGACGAATGAGCAGCACCAAAATCATGATTAACAGTGCTACACCCTGTTTATACTGTGAACCCAGCCAGGGCGTGCTGATTTCTTGAACGATGCCAATGATAAAAGCTGCTGCGATCGCACCGTAAGGGTTGCCAATCCCCCCAAGAATCACTGAGGCAAATAACGGTAAAATTAAGAACCACCCCATATTGGGACGCACGGCTGTAATTAAACCATACATACTGCCGCCTAATGACGTAAGAGTGCCAGCAATTAGCCAAGTCCAGAAAATTACTCGGTCAACATTGATACCTGAAACCCTAGCTAAGTCTAGATCGTCAGCAACTGCTCGCATCGCCTTACCAATTTTGGTATTTTGCAGCAAGTAATGCAGCCCCAAAATTGCTAGCACCGCTAACCCCAATACCAATAATTGATTTTGCGGCACTTTTAAACCAAAGATGTCTAAAGCTGTGGTAACAGGCAAATTATAATTTTGGTTCTTGCCACCCCAGATCAAAATAATGCCATTGCGAAGAAATAAGGCAAGTCCGATAGAAATAATAATTAGCGTAGTGGAAGTAGCACGGATAGAGCGCATCCTAGACCACAATAACTTTTCCGATAAGAGCATTGCTGCTACTGTTCCTATTGCCGCCAGGATCATTGACAGCCAAATATTAACTCCAATACTATTGATCAGCCAAGTGAGATAGGCTCCTAAAGTCAGAAAGTCACCATGAGCAAAGTTCGATAACCGTAAAATTCCATAAGTAAGAGTGAGTCCGACTGCGGCTAGAGCAATAATGCTTCCTACCGCAATTCCATTGACGATTAGTTGGGCGAATTGTGTATCCATAATTCTTAAGTTGCGTTTTTAAAATTTTAGGTCAGTGGTTCATATAATTATTTTTTTCGACTAGCTGCTAAACTCGACATCATAAGTTATGGTTTATAACAACATAAGTTATGGTTTATAAATAAAAAAGAATTGTCCGCTAATATACATAAAAATCCTCTTTGGATTTTTATGTGAAGCTAAATTTGCTCAGCTGTCTAGTTGACCATGCAGCAGTACTCAAGCTTACCAGACCACAACTCACAGATAGATGCAACGCCAAAACTTTTGACAACCATTCAGCAACTTCGCGCCAAGTTGTGGCTGGAGAGCAGCTTGAACCAGTTGCAAAGTCGCCTTAATCATTACCTGCTTTCTGCTTGTAACACTGTCCTACAGGCAGGAGCCGCAGAAGCAGAAATTCTCCAAACTGTGGTTAACGAAATTGACACTGCTGTGAACAGCAGCAATCTGGTGCTTACAGTTTATGCCGTAGGCATTGCTCTGTTTCAACCACAAGAAACTGTTGCCACAGTTTGTTATGTTTCTCGTTCTCCATCCCCAAACTCACAACCTTTATTTCTGGAAGTGCTGACAGCAGAAAAAAAGCTGCTGTTAAGATTGCAAGAGGTTATAGAAATCGAAGATTTGCAACAGCTTGAGAATCAACAGCCACCGAGTGCTTGGCGGTTAGCTGATGATTCTGGTAGCGTTATGGGCTGGCTAATTATCGCCGCAGCGCCCCTAAGCTCTAATTGCGATCCACTCATAGAATCACAAGCTCAACTCAGATCGGAATTAATGGCCAGGTCTGCCAACTACTGTACAACAGCCTTGTTACAACTTAGATATATCCAATCTTGGCAGCAACAATATCAACAGTTAAGTAACTCTAATCAAGAATTGGAGCGCACCAATCAACTCAAAAATCAGTTTCTGGCAAACACCAGCCACGAAATTCGCACACCACTTGGTTCCATTATTGGGTTTACCCATCTGCTTTTAGCTCCAGGGTATGAACCACCTAAAGAACGTCAGCAAGAGTATTTAAATATTATTCAGTCTAGCGGCAAGCACTTGCTAGCTCTGATTAATGATATTTTGGATCTCTCTAAAATTGAAGCAAATCAGCTAGAGGTACAATGCGAGATAGTAGATGTGCCATTGCTGTGTAGCAATGTTTTGGCAATGGTGAAAGAGAAAGCCGCTAATAAGGGTTTAAAACTCCGTCTAGAAATTGACCCCGATATTACAACCCTAGTAGCTGACTCTTTGCGACTCAAGCAAATGCTGTTGAATTTACTCTTCAATGCCCTAAAGTTCACCAGCAAAGGAAGTGTTGGCTTACAGGTTGTTCCCGAAGGTGTATCTGTACATTTTACAGTTTGGGATACTGGCACTGGCATTTCTCAAGAAGACCAGACTCAACTATTTGAACCCTATTTCCAAATTGCCAAGGCTGTCGCTGGTGGTGCTGAAGGTACTGGTTTAGGTTTAGCAGTGACTCGGAAACTCGCCCAAATTCACGGTGGTTCTGTGGAAGTGAAATCTGAAGTAGGTGCCGGCTCCCGTTTTACCCTCAGACTTCCCTTTAAACAAGAGGCGGGAGTGGTAAGAGATGAGGGAGATGAGGCAGGTAAAGAGGCAAAATCTTCTTCATCTCCTCTGCCTTCGAGCCTTAGTTCCTCCATAGATATTTTACTGGTAGAAAATGACTTACCCAACGCTGATTTGATGCAAATTTATCTACAAAAATTGGGATATCGGGTCACTTGGGTCAAGAATGCTGCCGAAATGTGGGAAGCTCTAACACAGCTAGACCCAGCAGTGATTTTAATGGATGTTTTTCTGGCAGATGAAAATGGTCTTAACTTGGTGCAACAACTGCGAGAAAATCAGCAATATCGCACGATTCCGGTAATTGTTCAAACAGCAATGGCGATGAAAGGCGATCGCGAAACCTGTCTAGCAGCTGGAGTAAATGACTATATTTCTAAACCGATTGATTTACCACTTTTAGCCAGTCTGGTAGCCAAGTACAGCAACCCGCCAATATAGGGGAAGGGAGAGAAGAGGCAGGGAGCAGGGAGACAAGGAAGGGGAATAAGCAATGACCAATGACTACAATAGAAATTGTTGGGTGCTATAGGGTTTAGGCAGGATTGGGAAATGATGCTGACAGAAAAATTTGAGCAATTAAAAGCCTTATTTCAAGAGATGGAGCAGGCATTGATTGCCTACTCTGGAGGCGTTGATAGCACCTTGGTTGCCAAAATTGCTTATGATGCCTTGGGCGATCGCGCTCTAGCTGTTACGGCTGTTTCTCCTTCGCTGTTGCCAGAAGAGTTGGAAGATGCCAAAATTCAAGCTGCAACTATTGGGATTCCTCATCAAATCGTCCAGACTCACGAGATGGAAAATCCCAATTACACTTCTAACCCGGTTAATCGCTGTTATTTTTGCAAAAGTGAGTTGCACGACACTCTCAAACCTTTAGCTTTGCAGTTGGGTTATCCCTACGTAGTAGATGGGGTAAATGCCGATGATTTGCATGATTATCGCCCAGGAATTCAGGCGGCAAAAGAAAGAGGGGCGCGATCGCCTTTAGCAGAAGTGGGTGTCACCAAAGTTGAAGTCCGCCAACTTTCGCAACAACTCGGTTTACCTTGGTGGGATAAACCCGCTCAACCTTGCCTCAGTTCCCGCTTTCCTTATGGTGAGGAGATTACTGTCGCTAAGTTACAACGAGTTGGTAGAGGAGAAATTTTCTTAAGAAAGCTGGGTTGGCAGAATTTGCGCGTGCGATCGGAAGGGGATACAGCACGCATTGAATTATCACCAGAACAAATTAAAGATTTTGTGTTAACGACAGATTTGCAGAAAGTAGTTTCTGCATTTCAGGATTTCGGATTTCTTTACGTAACCCTGGATTTGGAAGGTTATCGCAGTGGTAAGTTAAATCAGATTTTAAATCGGGAAGCTTTGGGGGTTAAAGCATAAAATTTTTCCTGTATGGAAATAGAATTTATATTTCTTTACCTTCTATAGAAACTAGAAAGCAACCGTTAATCTTCCAGGTATTATCCGGCTGTTTTTCCATAAAATATAAAGCTCTTAAAGGAACTCCATTAGGAGAAAGTAGTAGCACTGGCTGAGTTATGTTTCCCTGGATGGCTGTTATCTTCTCAAAAAAGACAGAACGAGGACGGTATACTGCTGGGTAGCTTATCTTCACCATCTGCATAAAATTTTCTGGTGTGCCAAATTGCGCCTGAATTCCCGGACTGGCGAAGGCAAAAGCGCCTTCGGCATCATCCTTTTTAAAGGCTGCCAATTGGTGTTCAATTAGAGAACGGATGGTGATGGCATCGTTGTCAGTAACTTCCATAAGTATAAAAAATTGCGTAGGCGCAGCCCATCGTAGACATCACCTCAAACATAGAGCGATCGCTCAATCTTCACGCTGAGTCAACTTGTATTCTATCTGCTGTAGTGCCGAGCGCCACACATCATAACCCTCTTGGGACAGATGTAAACCGTCTGTGGTCAACTCTGGGCGCATATTGCCTTCCAGATCCGTAAACCAGCTATAAATATTTAAATAATTAGCGCCTTCTTGTTTGGCAATCTGGGCAAGTTGGGTGTTTATGTGACGAATGCGGCTATTGGAAAGTTTTGGTAGGCGAGTAGGCAAAATTGATTGGACAATGATTTGAGTCTTCGGGTGAGCCTCCCGTAAACGACGGACAATCCGGCGATAATTACGCAAAATTGTGTCATCACTAGCGCCTTTTCGTAAGTCGTTAATCCCAGCCATGACATAAATCACATCCGGCCGGGTTGCCGAAAATGCCCCCAATCTTTTTAAAACTCCACTAGAAGTATCTCCAGAAATGCCTTGATTGAGCCACAATTTCCCCGTGGGCAATTTTTCTCTAGGAAACCACATGCTCAAAGAATCACCAACTAAGATACTTAGATGATTTGCACCTTGACCTTGAGCGATCGCTCTAGCTTCTAAAGTTAATAAACTTTTCCAGTCATCATAAGTTAGTTGACGCTTCCCGATCGACTCCCACAAAGATTGCAAATTATCATTATCTACGCGCGTATAAATCTGACCTGTTTTCAGAGCCGCCAATCTTTGGTAGTAAAGTTGATTACCAGATGTCAATGAAATCCCAGCTGCTTGAGCGCTGGGTTTGACTAATGATTCTGTTTGGGCTGGTAATCCCTCACTACTGAGTTCGGGTATGCTAGTGACGTTTTTCTCACCTGCTATTGGCTGCGAATTTTTTAGGGGTTGAAACGCTTGCCCACTGAGTTCTAGTAAGGAGAGATCAACGCTGGGGATGATTTGTCTACTTACTATTGTCTGCGAGCCTTGTTTTAAATCCCACAGGAATCTAGAACTTTCTGGTAGGACAATTGACAAATGTGGAAGAGCCGATGCTGGTATTGCTAATCCTGTTAACAAGCCTGCTGCCAACAGATAAGGATCCCTCATCGCTTTGTCTCTCCTCTACTCACTGCTTTTCCCTATCACATCATTAGTTGTCTGTATTCAGGAAAATTTTACTTAGGTTAAGTTATTATTCTTATTTACACTGTATAGTTCTGTAAAGCGTGTTGAGGAGATTATCTTAGACAATTTACGATCTCTTTAAAGTAGGGTTTTTTCGGTGCTATACAAGTCTTATTTGTGAGAATACTTCTACTGAAAGTACTATTTTCAAAAGTAGACCATTTTTTATAACTCAGTGGCAACAAATCTTGAAAGTGAGTGTAAACTTGGCGATTAGTTGATATCATACGATAAGGTGCGCTTAATCAGCAAGCAAAAGGTTAGTTATACTGAGATTCTGAGAATTTACCCAAAAAAAGGTTAGACGCTCAAATTGATTTGGGATAACTCTGGAGTCATCTACAGCACGGTCAAACAGTATACACGTTACACTGATATGACAAAAGTTAAATTTATTTTCATTCAAAAGTTGGCTCCTAACTTTGATGTGATGATTAAAGGAGTTTGATACAGATAGTCTAGGAGTAGAATAATTTTCTGTACTTCTGTTGTAGTTCTGTATATATAATTTCAAGTTTATGTTTACTCATAGAAGTATGAGTTGAAATACATTTAAATTAAGTTTTAACTATAGAAAATAACTTCATTAGAAGTGCTAAGATTTAGGTTTAATCATTAGTGCTTTCCTTTTATTCCGTGGCTAGAGCTAGTACAGCGATTGGTGTCAGTCCGATTATTAAGGAGATTGTGCAGAAACAGGCACATTCGACACGTTTAACACTGAAAGAAGTGATTCTTATGGGAATGTTAGCTATTGATAAACTAGACGATCGAGGTCGTCAAGAGCTAGCCGATCGAGTTCATCAAATGCAGGTGAATGGAGAAATTTAAGTGAGTAGTTACAAGTTACGAGTCATAAGCTATAAATTTTAACTCCTCACTCCTGAACCTTCACCTAGTTTGGTTATTGGCTAAACCGATAACGACTTCCCATTACATAATTCTCATTAATTTCAAAAGATATCCATCGACGTTGCAGAGTTTCAGCAACAAACCCAGTTGTATTAGAATCTGCAAATGGATTTAATACCATATCACCTTCATCAGTTAAGAATTTGATGAAGAACTCGGCGAACCCTTGAGGAAAACGCGCTGGATGTGGTCTAATTTCTGGTCTTTTGCAGCGTCGTAAATAAGCACTATTAGATTCAGTATTCGCAATTTCTAGTAAATTTGGCGGAATTGCACCTTGGTTATCTTTTTGAAATTTATCAGAAATATCATGTCCACTAGGACGTATTTTTGCTTGATAGGCATTTTTGACTTTGCATACCTTGATGCACCGTTTACCATGACATATATATATTTGGGCTTTCCGTAATGCGCTCTTGCAAGTTTTTCATGGTTGGGCTTAGGCGTAGACATCGCACTTTTGGTTAGCCTGATAATTAGATTAGTGCTGAATATTTTCTAGACTGAAATTGACTTTTTCATAATACAGGCAACCTCACCATAACCAGGATTCCCAGTTAGCCCTTGTAAATTATTATGCTCTATATCTTCTAGAGATCCAAGCTTACTTGTCCATTTACCAGTCGGTAATTGTCTAGCAACGTGAGTTGGTACTTTATTGAAATTAGTATATATTGCTATTCTTTGAAATCCCTCTTCTAAAGCATCACCTTCACAAACTTCATAACCAAGTGTTTCAAATGCCTGTTGAAAAGCCTCCATAGTTTCCTCTCTGGGAATACTCAATGGCCAATAAAATTGATGTTGAATATCTGGCCACCACCATGTTTCATCATCCTCTGCTGCCCAAGCAACACAGTTGTAATCAATTGTATCTGGACTGGTAAGTTTGTATCCATAGACAATGAGGTTAGGATAATCACGCTCAATTTTTTCTCTGACAAACTTAACCCAAGCGTTATTACCTACCACCTGTAGCCTCTTTGCTTACCCCATTCCAGCCAAGCTTTAGTCATTTCCTTTACTTTTCCCCTATATTCTTGAGGTACAGGATCTTCTCTACTGATGGATTTTAATGCCCAAAACCAGTGTCCAGATTTCTTTTCCAGTTCCCTAAGTAAAAGTGGGATTACAGGTTTTCCCATCCCGATAATTTGTTGATATGCAGGGTGCATCGACATTTGGTTGGTAGATGATATCCCAAAAGTTTCTTCACGCCATTGCTTAACAAGCGCTGTAAACGTAGCTTCTATTTCTGAGATTCGCAATTCTTCCATATTGCTGCTTATAACTAAGTTAATTTTAGGCGATCGCAGTCTACCTTTTGTATTTAGACAAAAAGCTCAAAAATTCTTCTACTACTGCCCTTGGTTGGTTGTAGCATTTCTCCGCAGGGTAGTGTTCAACGCAAAGAATTCCTGACTTTTTAAACCAAGCATCCTTTTCTTTATCCTTTTCATACCGATCTGGGTGAAAAGAAATCTCTAATATTCCGAATGTTCCGTCTAAACACACTAAAAAATCTACTTCTCGGTGATCTTCATAAATATTACCTGTTTCATGTCTGACAGCTAGAGGTAGTGGAAAGAATAAAACACTTTTCATTTCTAACTCTTGTGCAATTCTAATTTCAGACTGCGACGCAAATTTCATCTCATTGTAAATGATCGGCTCTCTACCTTTTCGAGCAAAAGCTTTCTCTGTAATAAGTCCTTGATTCAACTCTTTTGATTTGGCTATTAGAAATTTAATAGTCTTCTGCCAATTCTCTTCTACCTCTAGTAACTTAACTTTGTAGTAGATGGGAAATTTAGCCATATCATTCCAAATATGACCAGCAGCAATGGATACAAAATAATGTCTCAAAGTTTGTTGAATTTCGTCACTATTTGAGACTATTAACCTGAGATTAAGTGGCAAATATATTATAAGACCTGAAATATCCCTATCATATTGATACCATTCAACATCAAATTCTAATTCAGCATCAACAATAATTGCTGCATAGTCGTTCCAGTAATCATTAATTAAAGCTTGAACCCAAGTTCGATGTAATTTTTCTAACAATTCCGAATCTTGCATCAGAAAATATTTCAAAACATACAATTTAATACATACTATATCCCTAGCCTCATCCAGTTACAAAATTGATTTCAAAAAAAATCCCCCACCATTGCGGCAGGGGATTTTTATTACTTATCTACAAAACTAGCAGTCGAATTAACCGAACTTACCAGCAGTAGAAGCAATCAAGAATGCGGCGTAAGTCACGATGTAGCCAACTGTGAAGTGAGCTAGACCAACTACACGAGCTTGAACGATGGACAGAGCAACGGGCTTGTCTTTCCAGCGAACTAGGTTAGCTAGAGGAGTGCGTTCGTGTGCCCAAACAAGAGTTTCAATCAACTCTTGCCAGTAACCTCTCCAGGAGATTAAGAACATGAAGCCAGTAGCCCAAACTAGGTGTCCAAACAAGAACATCCAAGCCCAGACAGACAGGTTATTCACGCCGTAAGGGTTGTAACCGTTAATCAACTGAGCAGAGTTAGCCCAGAGGTAATCGCGGAACCAGCCCATGAGATATGTAGAGTTCTCATTGAACTGAGCTACGTTGCCTTGCCAAATACCTAGATGTTTCCAATGCCAGTAGAAGGTCAACCAACCGATGGTGTTGAGCATCCAGAAGGTAGCTAGGTAGAAGGAATCCCAAGCTGAGATGTCGCAAGTACCGCCACGACCGGGGCCGTCGCAAGGGAAGGCATAGCCGAAGTCCTTTTTATCGGGCATCAGCTTAGAACCACGGGCATCCAAAGCACCTTTGACCAAGATCAAGGTGGTGGTGTGCAGACCTAGAGCGATCGCATGGTGTACCAAGAAGTCGCCAGGGCCAATGGTCAAGAAGAGGGAGTTAGTACCAGCATTGATGGCATCTAACCAGCCTGGAAGCCAAACGTTAGCGTAGTTAGGCCATGCTGTGTAAGCAATACTATCTGAGTTAGATAGCAAAGTATCTAAACCGTACAGTACTTTACCATTTGCAGCTTGGACGAATTGAGCAAATACTGGCTCAATCAAGATTTGCTTTTCAGGAGTACCGAAAGCAACCACTACGTCGTTGTGTACGTACAGACCAAGGGTGTGGAAGCCTAAGAAAAGTGATACCCAGCTGAGGTGGGAAATAATCGCTTCTTTGTGCTTCAATACGCGGTCAAGTACGTTGCCTTTATTTTGTTCTGGATCGTAATCACGTACCCAGAAAATTGCTCCGTGAGCAAAAGCACCAAGCATCAGGAATCCAGCAATATACTGGTGATGCGTGTACAACGCTGCCTGGGTTGTATAGTCCTTCGCAATGAATGCGTAGGAAGGCATGGAGTACATGTGCTGTGCGACCAAGGAGGTTACAACACCTAGCGCTGCTAAGTGCCAACCCAATTGGAAGTGCAGGGAGTTGTTGTAGGTGTCGTAAATACCTTGGTGAGGTAGGTTAAACGGCCCTTCAACTGGAATGCCAAAGAAACTCTTGGCATTCAATGCTTCCTTGAGACTGTGACCAATCCCAAAGTTTGTCCGGTACATGTGACCGGCAACGATGAATAAAACTGCGATCGCTAGGTGGTGATGAGCTATGTCAGTCAGCCACAAAGCTTCTGTCTGGGGATGGAAACCACCCAAGAAACTCAGAATTGCAGTTCCTGCACCTTGCGATGTCCCGAAGATATGTCCAGGAGTGTCAGGGTTTTGAGAGTAAACACCCCAGTTGCCTGTAAAGAATGGTGTCAAACCGGCTGGATGGGGTGGGGTATTCAAGAAGTTATCCCAACCTACGTGCTGACCGCGAGCTTCGGGGACAGCAACGTGAATTAAGTGACCAGCCCATGCCAATGAACTAACACCAAACAAACCTGCTAAGTGGTGGTTTAGGCGGTGTTCAGCGCTCTTAAACCATGCCAAGCTAGGACGGTACTTGGGTTGCAAGTGCAGCCAACCAGCAAACAGTAATACAGCAGCGAATACCAGCAAGAACACTGAACCGTTGTACAGTTCGCCGTTATTCCGCATACCGATGGTATACCACCAATGGTAGAGACCAGAGTAGGTAATGTTTACCGGATTGCTAGCGCCCGCTTGGGTAAAAGCTTCGATCGCTGGTTTACCGAAGTGGGGATCCCAAATCGCATGGGCGATGGGACGGATGTGAAGGGGATCTTTAATCCACTGTTCAAAGTTACCTTGCCAGGCCACGTGGAACAGGAGGCTGGATGCCCACAGGAAGATGATTGCCAAGTGACCGAAGTGAGTTGCGAAAATCTTTTGGTAAAGATTTTCTTCCGTCATGCCATCATGGGTTTCAAAATCGTTGCCTGTAGCGATCGCATACCATATCCGACGAGTCGTCGGATCCTGTGCGAGATCCTGGCTAAATTTTGGAAATTTTGTCGCCATAGGTTTAATAAATCCTCTGACCTTTAGCCATCAAATATCAGCGTCTAGAGTCCTGAGTTCTGAGTCCTGAGTTCTGAGTTTTGACTCAGCACTCAGTCCTCAGCACTCAATAACTGATTGCTACCCTACTGAAAGGATGTGTGCATGGAAGAATGCCCAAGTGGTGGCAATTCCTCCCAAGAGGTAGTGAGCTACCCCTACAGCCCGACCCTGAATAATGCTCAGAGCCCGAGGCTGGATTGCTGGTGCTACCTTCAGTTTATTATGCGCCCAAACTATGGACTCAATTAGTTCTTGCCAGTAGCCGCGACCACTGAACAGGAACATCAAGCTGAATGCCCAGACAAAGTGAGCGCCTAAGAAGAGTAGACCATAAGCAGATAGCGCGCTGCCATAGGAATTGATGACTTGTGTAGCTTGTGCCCACAAGAAGTCTCGTAACCAACCGTTGATGGTAATAGCACTTTGGGCAAAGTTACCACCAGTGATGTGAGTTACAGTCCCATCTGCATCTACGGTTCCCCAAACATCTGATTGCATCTTCCAGCTGAAGTGGAAAATTACAATCGATATGGAGTTGTACATCCAAAAAAGTCCGAGGAATACGTGATCCCAACCAGAGACTTGACAGGTACCGCCACGACCAGGGCCGTCGCAAGGGAAGCGGAAGCCCAAGTTTGCCTTGTCTGGAATCAGACGAGAGCTACGGGCATACAGCACACCTTTGAGCAGAATTAGGACGGTGACGTGAATGGTGAAAGCGTGAATGTGGTGAATTAGGAAGTCCGCTGTGCCCAAAACAATGGGTGCAGCTGCCACTTTACCGCCAACAGCCAAGACACCACCGCCAAAGACATAGCTAACTGGTTCTAGGGCATTAGGTGCAGTTGTACCAGGAGCCAAGGCGTGGATATTTTGTATCCACTGGGCAAATACTGGCTGCAATTGAATCCCTGTATCAGAGAACAAGTCTTGAGGACGACCCAATGCACGCATTGTGTCGTTGTGGATGTAAAGTCCAAAGCTATGGAAGCCGAGGAAAATACACACCCAGTTCAGGTGAGAAATAATCGCGTCACGGTGACGAATCACCCGATCCAGAACGTTGTTTTGGTTCACGACTGGATCGTAATCCCGCACCATGAAGATAGCAGCGTGAGCCGCTCCACCAACAATCAAGAAGCCACCGATCCACATGTGGTGTGTGAATATGCACAACTGCGTAGCGTAATCAGTTGCCAAGTATGGATAGGGGGGCATCGCGTACATGTGATGCGCGATGATGATGGTCAGCGAACCCAAGAAGGCCAGGTTAGTAGCCAACTGAGCGTGCCAAGATGTGGTCAGGTTTTCGTAGAGACCTTTGTGACCTTCACCGGTGAAAGGGCCTTTATGGTTTTCTAGGATCTCTTTAATGCTGTGACCAATACCCCAGTTGGTACGGTATTGATGACCAGCAACGATAAAGAGAACTGCGATCGCTAAATGGTGATGAGCAATATCACTCATCCACAAGCCACCAGTTACTGGGTTCAGACCGCCCTTGAAGGTTAGGAAGTCAGCATACTGACCCCAATTCAAGGTGAAGAAAGGTGCTAAACCAGCAGCAAAGCTGGGATACAACTCGGTCAACAAGTCTTTGTTCAAGATGAACTCGTGGGGCAAGGGGATGTCTTTGAGAGCAACGCCTGCATCCAAAAGCTTGTTGGTCGGTGCGGACACGTGGATTAAGTGACCTGCCCATCCCAAGGAACCACAACCTAGCAATACTTGCAAGTGGTGATTCAGCATCGACTCCACATTCTGGAACCATTCCAGTTTAGGAGCGCGTTTGTGGTAGTGGAACCAGCCAGCAAATAGGAATAAGCCTGCTAATACCAAGCCACCGATCGCAGTGCAGTAAAGCTGGAAGGAGTTTGTAATCCCCCAACCACGCCATACTTGGAACAAACCGGAGGTGATTTGAATGCCGTGGAAACCACCGCCAACATCACCGTTTAAAATGTCTTGTCCGACAATAGGCCAAACGACTTGAGCGCTAGGCTTAACGTTTAACGGGTCACTTAGCCAAGCTTCGTAGTTAGAAAACTTCGCGCCGTGGAAAATCATCCCGCTCAACCAGATTGTCACTACGGCTAGGTGGCCGAAGTGGGCTGAGAATATCTTGCGGGATATATCTTCTAAATCGCTTGTATGTGTATCGAAATCATGGGCGAGTGCGTGTAGGTTCCAAATCCATGTGGTGGTTTTGGGACCTCTGGCTAAGGATCTGTCAAAGTGTCCAGGTTGCGCCCATCTCTCGAATGAGGTTGGAACTGGATCGTTATCGACGATTACTCTTGCCTTTTTTTCCTCTCGCTCCGGAGGACTTATTGTCATTTGACCTCCTCTCTTGATAAGGAATGAGGAATCATGAATACCACAATGTGAACCATTACCGCATACTCAGAATTTCACTGAAGCCGCGATGAAGACCCTATGTGGAGAGTTGTTTCTCGTTGAATTATAGAGTCTTCACCGGCACTTTGTTAGAGATATTTTAACAATAATTCAAACTTGGTCAAATATTGCTGAAATTACTGCGTTATCTGCCTTTTAACTTCAAACTATTTGTCTAAAAGTCAATAGATTAACCATTTTAATTTACAAAGAATAACAATTCGTAAGTTTTATGATTTTGCTGTAGGCACTTGGAGTTTCAGCTTTTACTACTACATGAACATTTGTGTCATATTTCCATTGTTGCAAGTAAAAAGCTGTAGAAAATATGACTTATTTGAAAATTTACTGAAATAGACAGAGGATAAATTAGGGGATGTGAAGTAGATTTCATCTTTTGGGCTATAGTTCCAGATGGACAGTTTGAGCGAAAATAATCTGTCCATTGTCGAAGACTATCACTGGGTGCAACGCATGAACTCGTGGCAGAAAAGGGTGTTAGAGAAGCTCCTCCCTGAGAGGTTCCCGATTCTTAGGTGGATAATCACATTGGTGCTGGTATTAAGCTTGATCGGTTGTGGTGAGAAAGCCGATAGCCAGGAAGTATCTACCGTATATAGAGAAAACTCTCCACAAATTTCTCAAATTTCAAAGCAATTTTCCGAAGTTTCCCCACCATCTGTTATCCAAGCACTGCGTCCAAGTTTGGAAGTTTATCAACCACAAGTGGCAATTGTGACTCCTAGACCTGATGAAGTTTTCCAAAATAACAAAGTTACAGCTAGTTTTCAGGTTAAGGATCTACCGATATTTAAAGACCCACAATTACAACTGGGGCCACATCTCCATGTAATTCTGGATAATCAACCTTATATTCCTGTTTACGACCTGAATCAACCCTTGGTTTTGCCAGAGTTGTCTCCAGGTACTCATACTCTGCGCGTCTTTGCCTCTCGTCCTTGGCATGAAAGCTTTAAGAATGAAGGCGCTTATGCCCAGACAACATTTCACGTCTTTACCAAAACCGACGACAATAACCCAGATCCCAAGTTACCCCTATTAACTTACAGCCGTCCTCAAAGTAGCTACGGGGCAGAGCCAATCTTACTGGATTTTTATCTAACTAACGCTCCCCTACACCTCGCCCTGAAGGAAAACACTAACGAAGGATTTAGTGATTGGCGCATCCGCGTCACAATTAATGGTGAAAGCTTTGTTTTCGATCGCTGGCAAGCAGTCTATCTTAAAGGCTTCCAAACTGGTAAAAACTGGATAAAGCTAGAATTTCTCGATAATCAGGGAAATCCTCTCAAAAATGCCTTTAATACCACAGTCAGAGTGATTGACTTCCAGCCAAAGGGTAAAGATACTTTGTCGAAAATTGTGAGAGGAGAACTCACAGCAGATGAAGTGCGCGGCATTGTAGACCAGAATTATAAACTCACACCTACGCCTTCTGTTGAAAAAACACCCCAAATACAACCGAAGGTAGAAAAACAGCCCATTCCTGAAACTGAAGTTCCGAAAAAATCTAAAACACAGCTAGAAGAACCAAAGTTGGAAGTTCCAACGGCTGTACCATCTCCTACCTTATCCCCGACACCATCAGAAATAATTACGCCAACGGTAACGCCGACTCCTGAATCAACGCCGCTACCTGAAAAAGTTGCGCCTCAACCAACTAAACCTAAAGTTGACGGATTTTTTAACCGTCGGGCGGGTAAGACACCTACTCCACGAGTAACAGTTGAACCATCTCCGAGTTTGCCACCCACACTACCAGAGATTATTGAGCCTCCAGCACCAGAAATAATTACGCCAACACCAGAACCACAGCCAGAGGTAAAACCAACTCTTGAATCAACGCCATTATCCGAAAAAGTTCCGCCTCAGCCAACAAAATCTAGATTCGGCGGATTTTTCCAGCGTCGAACGAGCAAGACACCTACTCCAGAAGTAACGGTTGCGCCATCTCCGAGTTTGCCACCCACGCTGCCAAAGATTATTGAGTCTCCTGCACCAGAACTACAGCCAGAGGTAACACCAACTGCTGAAGAATCAACGCCGTTACTTAAATAACACCTTGTAGGGCGATTCATGAATTGCCCCTACTTGAAATCAGGGTTTTGGCTAAATTCTTGTATAAGTGCTACTAAAATAAACGCTCTAAAGCAGAAAAACCGGAATTAACCAAAGACACTCAACTGTAATTCTTGTGCCAAAACCTCGACAAATGCGATCGCACCTACAGGATTTCCGATATTATCTAACCCAGGACTGTAGCAAGCGATCGCTCCCTCACCTGGTACTATTGCTATAAGTCCACCACCAATACCTGATTTCATCGGTAGACCAATTCTGACTGCAAACTCCGCAGAAGCTTCATAAAGTCCACAAATTGACATTACAGCGTTGACAATTCGGCGATTTTGTGATTTTAATAAGCTATTTTCAAAAGCTAGGATTTTTCCTAACAGGGCTAAATCTTCAACTCGCCCAGAAATACAGCATATTTGATTATAGGTGTCAAGTGCTGTTTCAAGATTTTCTAGATAACCTGTTTCGGCAAGATAATTTGCGATCGCTTGATTAGCTGTTGAATGTGTTAATCGCACAGAAGCCAGCATCACCTCATCTAAATATAGTTGGCAACCTGCTAATTGGTTGAGCCATTGACAAAGTAAAAGAGTGCGTTGGATAGCATCGTTTCCTGGTAACTTATCAGCGAGAGTGATTGCCCCACTATTAATCATCGGGTTGCGGGGGCGGCCGCGATCGCTAACTAATTGTTCTAAAGAATTGAAGGTTGCATCCGATGGTTCCACGCCAACCCAGCCAAAAACCGTTTCTATGCCAAAATTTTCTAGCAGATAAAGGAAAGAAAACGCCTTAATCACGCTCATTAGCGGGAAAATACAAGCTGTATCCCCAAAGCTGATAGTTTTGCCCGATTTACAGCATATATGGACTGCAAACCAACTAGGATAAGCTTTAGCTAATTGCGGAATGCGATCGATAACTCGTCCCTGTTTAGCCTGAATTTTAGCTTGTTCTACCCAAGCTAATAACTCCGTAGTAGTTAATTTTTCAAGTCCTTTCACAACAGATACACCCAGATTCAATTATTAATTACGAATTACGAACTACGAATTACGAATTATTATGCTTCCCCGTGTTAGAGCGCCAGAATTACCACAAAATTACTCTTGGTTCAATACCGACAAACCCTTGTCTCTTAAACAACTCAAGGGTAGAGTCATAATTTTAGACTTTTGGACATACTGCTGTATAAATTGTCTGCATATCCTGCCAAACCTAAAATATTTAGAACAAAAATATAAAGATAGCCTTACCGTTATCGGCATCCATTCTGCCAAATTTGACAACGAGAAGGAAACAGAAAATATCCGCCAAGCTATCCTGCGCTACGACATCGAACATTCAGTTGTCGTTGACAGAGATTTTCGGATTTGGGAAGAGTATGCTGTGCGTGCTTGGCCTACATTAATAATTATTGATCCAGAAGGTTACGTGATTGGCCAGAT
Source organism: Nostoc sp. 'Peltigera membranacea cyanobiont' 232 (assembly GCF_002245985.1). Taxonomy (NCBI): domain Bacteria; kingdom Bacillati; phylum Cyanobacteriota; class Cyanophyceae; order Nostocales; family Nostocaceae; genus Nostoc; species Nostoc sp. 'Peltigera membranacea cyanobiont' 232. The sequence goes on along the minus strand of NZ_NOLK01000023.1, from coordinate 22,462 downwards.
TTCTGGTGAAGGAAACCGTGACACTTTAGACGAGTTGATTCAAAAGTTAATTCAGCAACACCAAAATAAAGGCACAATTAATTTTCAAGAAATCAGCTTGACTTTAGAAAAACAACGCCAACCATTAATCACACCTCTAGCTTTTCCTGGTAAAGTTCTAGCTACTCCAACAGGTTTATTCATTGCTGACTCTGGACATCATCGCCTCGTTGTGAGTAGCTTTGATGGAGAAATTCTACATTTAATTGGTACTGGAAAATCCGGCTTAACCGATGGTGCTTTTAGCGAAGCGCAATTTTTTGCACCACAGGGAATGGCTTATGATGCCGAAAATCAGATTCTTTATGTTGCTGATACAGAAAATCATACCCTGCGGCGAGTTGATTTAAAGCGCCAATTAGTGGAAGCGATCGCAGGAACTGGTAAACAAAGCCACAATATCAATCCTCATAGCGGTGCTGGTTTAGAAACCGCGCTAAATTCCCCTTGGGATTTAGTGAAAGTGGGAAATACTTTATTTATTGCAATGGCTGGGCCTCATCAAATTTGGGAAATGGATTTAGAAAGTGGCATCATTAAAACTTATGCTGGTATTGGTACAGAAGCGTGTATTGATGGTTCGCTTGGTGAATCTGCTTTTGCTCAACCTAGCGGTATTACTAATAATGGGCAAGAATTATATATTGCTGACAGTGAAGTTAGTTCAATTCGCGGTGTTGGGATTTTAGAACCTTATCAAGTGCGAACTGTTTGCGGTAGTGGCGGTTTATTTGGTTTCGGCGATGTCGATGGACAAGGTGAAGATGTTCGTTTGCAGCACTCTTTAGGAGTAGAATATGCTGAGAATTTTCTGTGGGTGGCGGATACATATAATCATAAAATTAAATTAGTTAGTCTTAGTGGTAATTGTCAAACAGTTTTGGGAGATGGTTTTGCGGGTTTACAAAATGGACAAGGTAAGAATAGCCGATTTTTTGAACCTTCGGGATTGAGCATTTTAAGTTCACATTTATATATTGCTGATACTAATAACCATGCTATTCGTTGCGTAGATTTGAATACGTTTGAGGTGACAACGCTGGAATTTCCTGGTTTGTGTGCGCCAGATGTTTGTATTCCATCTACTTTATAGAATGATAACCTCACGCAAAGGTGCAGAGAAAAACTTTCTGCCTTTGCGTGAGATTTAAAAGAGAACAAATTAAATAGTGCTATTGCTGGTTAAAGTTTGAAAGGGATGGATTCGAGATTCTTATCGGAAATTAAAAATTTATCTGCCTTGATACCTTTAGGAGTGTCAAATAGGAAATTTACAGAACGAGCTTCACCTTGAGAGAAAGGTTTACTTAGCAAATTAGTATCATATTTGAATTCCATCTCTTTAATATCATATTTGTTGCCTTTTGAGTCAACTAATTTCGATAATCCAATAAGGAACCATGCATCATCCTCTCGTTGTCTTTTGCCACTTGTGTTTTTAACGGTTACAGAAACCACTGTCCAAACTTCAGCTGCTTCGTATGTCCTGTACTTACCTTGAATTTTCTGTCCTGCATATTTAACGCCTGTGACGTTAACTTCCCAACCTTTTTGATTAACTTTACCGCTAACTGCTTTTGAAACTGGTTCAATGTTAGTAGTATCGGCGGCATTTGCTTGAGATGACGAAGGCTCTAATTTAGCTTGTTGCGAATATGTACAGGCAGAAATGATAAGTAACAATGCTGCAATAGATAAGTATTTAAATTTATTTATGGTTGCACTCTGGTTGTATATCCAAACCTCTTTAACCCTTTTGAGAGGTTCGTTATTATAATTCCCAAAAATTGACCAATGTTAATATCTGATAAAATTTCATAAGCTGAACTACCTCTAATTTTTGAGAAGAAGCCAAGCCAATCAAAGGTTACAGGCAAACTATAGCAATTCTATTTGATTTGCAAACATCCAGAGACTCAGATCCCCGACTTCTTAAAGAAGTCGGGGATCTTTTTGTTCGTAACTTATTTAGGATTCCTATATAAACTATCTTTAGCGACTGCAATATCAGTATTATCACTGAATTGATGTTAATAACTGCGGATTAAAATAGTTGATTAGTTTAAATTATCATGCAGACACTTCCTAATTTACATTGAATACTAAGATTAACATGAATAAGATATGCCAATTATTAGACTTTGATGCTGATGTTTTGTTATTTAATAAAGAGACATATATCGTTAGCAGATTCAAAGAATTGATATCTGAAAATTTCAGACAGAAATTTGCTGCAAAAATAGATAATACTAATGTTACTGTTTCAGGAAGTTTTAACAAGCTATCCATAAACCAAGTAAATTTTCAAGCTGAAAATATCACATGGCAATCTTCTAGCGAAGGCATAAACTGTGAAGTTTTCAAAGTTGGCTCTACAGGGTGGCAATCAGGGAAACTCAGAGTACAAGTATCTACAGAAATTATTACTCCATTAACTATTACTCCATTAACTTTTAGGCAAGGTGGCCAACTGAACATTACTGTAGTGTTAGAATTTTATCCTGATGATCCTAATGAATCAGAATCACCTTTAGATGATCTTCGTAAAATGATACAAGCAACATGAATACTATCCTCCACATTACCAAACGCCAACAATGGGAAGACGCGAAAATACTCGGTAGCTATCGCGCTGATTCGCTAGAGAGTGAAGGTTTTATACATTGTTCAAAGTCAACGCAAATACTCAAAGTTGCAAAGAGATTTTTTGATAATCAAAAAGAATTGGTACTATTGTTTATTGATTCTGAGAAAGTCCAAGCTGAAATTCGTTATGAAGAGGCGGAAATTGGCGAATTATTTCCTCATATTTATGGTGAGTTAAATATTGATGCTGTGTATCAGGTGATTGATTTTGAAGCTGGGGGAGATGGTTTATTTGAGTTACCGCAAGAAGTTATAAATTTAGAATTATGAACCGCAGAGGCGCGGAGGACACGGAGGAGGAGAGAATTAGCGCAATACAGTTCAGATAAGACCAAAACACTTGTAGAGACGGCGATTTATCGCGTCTCGAAAACCCGCAATTTTGTACAATTAGCCCTTAACTACATCGAATTTGAAAAAATTCCCTTTTCGCTGATGTCAAATTTGAGTAAAAATAAAATTATTTAACAACTAACATCCTATGGTTACTCTTCAACTCAGACAAATTCGAGTTCCACCAGGGCAAAGAATAATCCTGGAAAATGTGAGTTGGCAACTATTTGAAGCAATTCTCAACGAGTTAGGAGAACATCGCAGGAGTCGAGTAGCATACAGCCAAGGAACGCTAGAAATTATGGCTCCATTACCAGAACATGAACGAGCTAAGGTAATCATCGGAGACTTAGTGAAAGCCTTGCTAGATGAACTCGATCTAAATTGGGAATCTTTAGGTTCAACCACCTTTAAGCGAAAAGATATAAGTGCAGGTATTGAACCTGATGATTGTTTTTATATTCAAAACTATAAGCTAATGATAGGGAAAGACAGGATTGACTTAACAGTTGACCCTCCTCCTGATTTGGCGATTGAAATTGATGTAACCTCTAAAACCCAAATTAGTGCATATCAGGCTTTGAGAGTGTCTGAAATTTGGCGATATGAAAACAAAAATTTAGAAATTAGCTTGCTGCAAGGTGAGCAATATGTAAAGTCTCTCACAAGCGCCACATTTCCTAATTTTCCTATCATTGAACTAATTCCCCGATTTGTGGAAATGGCGCGAACCACAGGAATGAGTTCAGCACTTAAAGGGTTTCGACAATGGGTAAGAGAACAGATACAAGATAGTCAGGGTGAATAAATTTCGCGGCTATATAAACAAGTCTAATGAATTCCGCGCTTTACTTAAAGAACGGGGAATTAATAATCCAGAGCAATTGTGACCGAATTTAATTTACAAATCCAAGAAAATAGCGATCGCTACGCCAACGCCAAGGGCGATCGCTTCTCTTCTAATATAGAGGATGGAGCGCCTAGCCTACTTCCCTCCAGTAATACGATACACTGTGTCAACACTAAAGGCGATCGCATTGACCGTTTCCTTTCCCAAGAATTACCAGATTTATCCCGTTCGCGCATCCAACAGTTAATCGAACAGGGTAATGTCCAACTTAACGATCAAGTTTGTACATCTAAGAAGATCAATGTCAAGTTAGGCGATCGCATCATTCTGGAAATACCAGAAGCGCAACCCCTAGAATTGCTAGCAGAAGATATCCCTTTAGATATCCTCTATGAAGATGACCAGTTACTTATTCTCAACAAACCCGCAGGCTTAGTTGTCCATCCCGCACCCGGTCATCCAGATGGCACACTGGTAAATGCTTTGTTGGCTCATTGTCCCAATTTACCAGGAATTGGCGGAGTCCAACGTCCGGGAATCGTCCATCGATTGGATAAGGATACAACGGGAGCGATCGCGATCGCTAAAACGGAAGTTGCCCATCATCACCTACAAGCCCAACTCAAAGCTAAAACCGCACGCAGAGAATACTTAGGTGTGGTTTACGGTGCGCCAAAAGGTGAAAATGGCAAAATTGACTTACCCATTGGTCGCCATCCTCAAGACCGCAAAAAAATGGCTATTATGCCTATTGAACAAGGCGGACGATCTGCCGTCACGCATTGGCAAGTACTAGAACGCCTCGGTAATTTCACCTTAATTCGCTTCCAACTAGAAACTGGACGCACCCATCAAATTCGCGTCCACAGCGCCAAAATGGGGCATCCCATTGTCGGCGACCCAGTTTATAGTTCTGGTCATTCGGTGGGGGTAAATTTGACCGGTCAAGCACTCCACGCTTGGCGACTGAAATTACAGCATCCCCTATCTGGGGAAATGATTGAGGTGACAGCTACCCCTCCCACCCAATTTACAAAACTTTTGGAGATGTTAAAAAGACGAATTACATTTTAAACTTATCCCAATTCCCAATTCCCATTAACGACTAGCGTGCATTAGAAATGGGATAGAGTCTGTTTCACTAGTTATACCTAAATGAAACTCCTACATAACCCAAGACTTATGCACGCTATAAAATTATCAAAACGATGTACTAGAAAGCCGCCGAACAAAAATCGTTATTTAATTCCAGCTAGCTGGCGATAAGGTACAGACTTTTCGATATCGATGTTGAATGACGAGATTCTTTGTGGCGTATTGCCAGTTGCATTGACACTTTGTGCCATAGACAAAAACAGAGCTGGATCGCCAGCCTTTGGCTTTTGCTCTTGTGGAAGGAATCTGCGTACTTCGACCTGCCAAATGATTTGGGGGAAACCCAGTTTAGCACGGTGGTAATCTTCGTATCGCGGAGATTTGATGTTAAATGGCAACTCACCCGCAGATTGAGATGGCAGTATCCGACGGCGTTGATAAGGCACTGTGGAGTATCCAAAATTGCTCAGGTACTCTTCAGTGTTGAGAACTTCATCAACAAAGCCTCTAATACCTTTAGTAGCGACCACAATTGACCAAGCGATTTTTTCCCGCTCGTTGTATGGATCGCGTCCTAGAACGCGCTGAATTACTTGCTCAACAAAGCGATAGTTATTGTTGAGGTCGTAGAAGCTTTTCTTAAAGGTATTGGAAAGCACCAAACCACGAACAAAGTCCCGTACTGTAATTTGTCCATTACGGAGTTGGGACTCTAAATATGTTTCGCGATCGGCAGCAAAAGCATAAAAGAAAAGTTGACGATATGCTGCTTCGATCAGATCGCCTAAATCTGATGGAGACAGGATATTGTCTGTAGTAAAAATCCTGGGCTGTTCATCACCCGGTATTTCGTATGCAGCTACACGCTGGTTTTGACTTGAAGGGTCATATTCTAACAGAGGAATTGCCACTCTAAAGCCTCCATGTTCTTAATTAAAGTTAACAACTTTTAATCACATATTAAGGGAGTAGTTGTATCAGAACCTCAGATTCTGATAAAATTTCACGAAACTTAACTAAGAGTGATTTTAAGTATTGGTAGTAAAAACCATTATTCTGCTGGACTCAACCTATAGCTAATCAATTCAAGGTAGTAGAGCTTCCAGCCAAATCAACTTACTGTCAAAAACTAAAAAACTTTTGTTCACATATCTTAGATTAGAAGATTGAGTTTCACTTTTTTTAATTGAAGCAATAATTTTTAAAACTTAGCAAAAGAAATTAATGGGAATGGGGAATTGGAAAATCTCCTTCGCCCCTGCCCCTTCAATGACCTATCCAAAATTCCAGAGGATCTATGGTTGATTTACAGTAAGGCCAGCTACGCAAAGTTGCCTCCATCCCTGCCTCCCAGTAGGGTGGTTCTAATCCCAGTCCTAAACATAGATGAGACAGGATGCTAGCAAACTGCTGGTTGTGACCAAAGTCTCCTAGATGGGCATGGGCATATTCATGGACGACTACACCAAACCAGTCTTTAGGTGCAACTCGACCGACATCTACCAGAATCGTAATTGGATTTGTGAGAATGTTGCACAATCCGTCTATACCGAAGGATTGAGCTATGGGGACTGCAAAAATCTGGATGTGGCGACGCTCTTGCGGATGAAAGCACTCATGACAAACTTCAAGATAGACGTTGATCTGAGCGTTAACGGTGTTAATATTCTCGCCAATCCAACTACAAATGGGGATGCGATCGCGCAGGTTATCGAACACATTCACCATCCCCGGCTCTAGGGCAAGTCCCTGCACCCGATGCAGGTAATCTTGCCCACGAATAAAAGCATTGCTCTGCTTGAGATAATTCACCAGCCCAAAACTGAATAAAACTGTCTTTTTTCCAGAACATCCTGCCCAACTCTTTCTGTTACCTGTTCTGTGTTGGAAACCTCAACAGAATTCTCAATGCGGCTTTCAGTACAAAAGGATGCTGTACTGAAACCACCAAATCGTTTTACCGTACTGGTTCGCATTCGCATATTTGGGCTGGCGAACCAGAATCTCTCAATGGAACTCATTGTTTCGTATTCGGTTGTCAAGACTAGTCCATCTTCATCATCCATGTGAAAAAGACCGACTACAGGCACAATCTCGGCATAGCCTCTTTCGCGCAGTAATTTGCCAGCCCTTGGGTTATCGCCATCAGGCACGATCGCAAATATGGTTTTTCCCTGATGGTTATCTTCACCCTCTCTATCCCAAGCCATTGTACCTAGCCAACGCACACGCGACCCTCCTACTGAAAGGCTGGGGTCAATTTCATGGTACTGGCACAGTTCAATGATTTCTGGATGATTGGCTTCCAGAGTTTCTACCTGTATTTCCGATTCTCCCGTTTCTGAGCGCTTGAATGCCAAATGATGAGTTGCCCGTTGCGATCGCCACTTACCAGCACTTAGCTGGAAAAATTCCATTGCGTCTATCAATCTTCTGACTCCTACTTATGACTCCTGCGGATGATGTTTACCTTGTTTTTTCTTTTTACAGTTATTGGTATACAAACATTCTAAACATTACAGCGATTAGCGATCGGCTTCAACAAACTCCTTACAAAGGGTGATATAGAGATGTTATTCCGTAATTGTAAACTTTTATGAGTCCTATTCTTTATAGCTTGACAATGTAGACAATTTAATATCTCAGTGCTAAAGTAGTAGAAAGCGATCGTCTTCACATTAGCAATAACAACAAATACCTTAAATACCTTCGATTCAGTCAATCAGAGGAATGAATGATGGATTTTCCAGTCGAACTAACCTTAGAACAACAGTTTCGCTTAAAGAACTTGAAAGACCAGGTAAAGAACTTGAGTCAACAAGAGGCTCAGGAATTTTTATTAGAAGTTTTACGGCAGATGATGGTAAAAGATAATTTAGTTAAACATCTTCTAAAACAAGCTTGATTGAGTAATAAAGAATATTCTTTCCTTAAGACTTACGCAGTGGCAAAATTCCATTGAAATGCGTAAGTCTTAATTTTTTGGGTACTTTTACTTAGCTTTGCCGTTGGTGCAGCCTCTTGGATTGGAAGAGGAGAATTGGGGACAAGATGATGTGAGTGAGAACCTGCAACAAGTCTTTCTCCTTGTCCCCAAGTCATTTTCTCTATGCCCAATAGCCAAATTAAATATTACAGATTATTACTTTGTCTCTCATAGTAAAGACTAGGGTACTAACGATCCCCTATGTTTTTCTTTGGCTACTCGCAGTTAATTCTGATCGAGAACAGGCCAAAAATAATATCCGCCATTTGTGAATATTAAGGAGAACTCATGGTTCTTGATGCTTTTTCTAGAGCTGTAATTGCGGCTGATGCCAAAACCGCTCCTATCGGTGGTAATGACTTAGCAGCTCTTAAGTCTTTCATTGCTGAAGGCAATAAGCGCCTTGATGCAGTGAATGCGATCGCCAGCAACGCTAGCTGTGCGGTTTCTGATGCGATCGCTGGGATTGCTTGTGAAAACACAGGTTTGCTTCAAGCTGGTGGTAACTTATACCCCACTCGCCGCATGGCTGCTTGCCTACGTGATGCTGAAATCGTTCTGCGCTACGTAACTTATGCACTATTGGCTGGTGATTCTTCCGTATTAGACGATCGCGCTTTGAACGGTCTGAAAGAAACCTACACAGCTTTGGGCGTACCAACTGGATCGTCTGTACGCGCTTTCCAAATCCTGAAGGCTATCAGCGTCGCTCACATCACAAACACCAACACTGAAGCTAACGCTGGCAAGAGATTCCGTAAATTGGACACTCCTCAAGGCGACTGCTCTGCTCTAGCTGCTGAAGCTGCTAGCTACTTCGATCGCGTTATTTCTGCTCTGAGCTAATAGCTCATGGCTAAAGGCTATTAGCCAAGCAAACTGAAATTAGAACTCGATCAAATCTAATCTGGAGTATAAAAAGCAATGAAATCAGTTATCACTACGGTTATTGGCTCTGCTGATGCAGCAGGTCGTTTTCCAACCACCTCCGATCTAGAATCCGTTCAAGGTAGCATTCAACGTGCTACTGCTCGTCTAGAAGCTGCTGAAAAGCTAGCTACTGGTATCGATAACGTAGCGAAGGAAGCTTATGATGCTGCCTTCAAGAAATATCCTTACCTCACCCAAGAAGGCGAAGCTGGCGCTACCCAAGTCAAGAAAGACAAGTGCCTCCGCGACATCAAGCACTACCTACGCTTGATCAACTACAGCTTAGTTGTAGGTGGTACTGGCCCTCTAGATGAGTGGGGTATTGCAGGGGCTCGTGAAGTTTATCGCTCTTTGGGTCTGCCCACAGCTCCTTACGTTACCGCGTTGACTTACACTCGCGATCGCGCTTGCTCTCCTCGCGACTTGTCTCCTCAAGCGTTGGTTGAGTTCCGCGCTCTTCTTGACTACGTAATCAACTCCCTTTCATAGTAATAGGATTTGACTAGACGTAGACGAGGGATCGTCATACTCTAAAACTCAGGGACTCTCAGTCTGTTGCTTTGCCTGTATCTGGTTGAGTAATTGACCAAGAGTCCCTAAGTTGTAACTAATTCGTAATTCATGATTTCACTTGGGGGATTTCAACCAGAAAATTTTCTTTTATGACAATAGATTCTCTATTTGAACAGTTGAAACACCCCAACCCCAATCTGCGGGAACGAGCTATGTGGGAACTGGCTGAGGTTCGGGATGAAAATACCATTCCTCGCCTGATGGGTATTTTGGATGAAGAAGATGTGACTTACCGTCGAGCTGCGGTCAAGGCACTGGGTGCTATTGGTGTAGATGCTGTGCCGCCACTGGTAGAGTCATTAGTAAATAGCGAGAATGCGACTATTCGGGGTAGTTGTGCTAAGGCTCTGGCACAGATTGCTGCTAACCATCCAGATGTTCCTTTTCCAGATGAAGGCTTACAGGGATTAAAAACTGCGCTCAATGACCCAAATGCCGTTGTTTATATCGCATCAGTAATGGCGCTAGGTGAAATCGGTTCTCCTGCCTTTGAGATTTTAGCTGAAGCTTTAAAAACAATAGATAATGTTGCGCTGGCTGTAGCGATCGTTAATGCACTCGGTTCGATGGGTGATATCCGAGGTGTGGAAGTGCTGATGGCATTGACAAATGATGAATCTGTTGATCCATACATTCGTGAATCAGCAGTGAGTGCTTTGCCCCGATTAGATCAGGTGATTAAATATAAAAGATAAAAGAGCGATCGCTCTTAAATGCAACTACCTTGATTAATCCCAGTACGACGGATACATTAGATGAACAGACTGGGTGTTACCTTGAAGTAATCTCCGAGTGCCTTAGCTTGTGACTTACTCAATTTGAGAAATCGCCAACTCGATCACCACCCGGACTCCTGCTTCCTCTTCTTGGGTTAATGCGGCTTGCAGGGGTTCTAAGGCAGTGCGATCGCCAATTTTCATCAATGCCAGAGCCGCCGCTTTTCGAGTTTCCCAATCGGGATGATGCAGTAACTCCACCAGATTCGGAATCGCTGGTTGATAAGCTAGGCTACCCAAAGCAGATGCCGCTTCACACCGCACCATTGGGGATGAATCAGTGAGGGCGTTTACCAGGATTTTAAATGCTCCCTCTTCAGTGCCTTCTTCAGCGATTTTAGCGATCGCACCCACCACCGCAGCCCGAACATCAGCCGAGTCTGAGTTAATTTCTCGATATAAATGCTCCTTCGCTTCTGCCCCAATAAATCCCAGCGCCCATACTGCATGACCTTTGGCACTTTCTGGATACTCTGTTGATGCTAAGATTTGCAGCAATGCTGGCACAGCTGCCTCACCGATTTTGGCAAGTCCTCCCACCGCCGAAGTTTTAACAACCGTATCTTCGTCATTTAAGAGGGCATTAACCAGGGTGGGAATTGCGATCGGATCGGCAATGAGTGTCAGGGTTTTGGCGCTGGCTCTGCGGACAACTGGGTTTGGGTGATTTGCTACAGCTTCCATCAACAAAGGGGTTGCCGGTTTCCCAACTTTACCCAACGCCTCTGCAAAACTCAACCGAATCATCCCCCGTGAGTCTCCCATACTCTCAATCATCTGCTTGAGTAGCTGTTGATCGTCAGGGTTGAAGGAGTTTAAGCCTAATTGCTCATTGACTGCTGCTAGTATTGCATCAGTTTCTGCCTGAGAGAGATTTAACGAATCCTCCCCGGATTGAGTTTTGGAGTTGAGCATGTGACTTTTAGCTAAATTATCAAGATGATTACTAGTTATTGGCGCTCAGAGCAGCTTGCTGATTACGGAGTTCTTGGAGGGCAGAATCAATCTTGGCAAGCTCAGGCTCCAGTTGTGCCATAACATTTACTCTCATCAACTTAGCCCGTTTTGCTGTTTCTGTAGTTTCTTGAACTAGACGTTCCCGATATAGCTCAAGTTCTGCAATCACTTCTGCAACATCTTGAGGGGTTATGTTATCGGTTTTTGTGAATTCTGAGGTTTCATCCATAACTTTTGTTTCCTAAATGCGTGTTTATATAAATGATGTGTAGTCAGTGTTCGACTATCGTTTGTATTTGTTTGGTCGCTAAAGATCGGCACTTAGCAAATGCATAAAATTGAACTATTGGCAAGAGGCAACTAACTAATATAGGACTAGTATTTGATTTCTGAAAAGATAGGTAGGGTGTGTTAACGACAGCGTAACGCATTAAACCCTTGATGATGGTGCGTTACGAACTGCGTTCTAACACACCCTACAATACCTAATTTTGTTCAAAAATCAAATATGATTCCTATAGCTGACACATACATATATTCCGATCTTCTCAGATCGCGTTACCACTGGTAAAGCTTTTTGATAGAAATCTTCAAAATTAATTACCAATTCCCAATTCCCAATTATTTTAAGATGTTTCCTCTAGTGGGAAAGTATCTCCTCGTAAGTAAGATTCAAAATTTTTCTTAAAGTATTGAATACTTGTTATATTCGGCTCATCACTTTCTGGTGGCGTGAACTCATAAATTGGTACTTTTTCTCTTACCAGCTTGACCAAGCTAGGATGAAGCTGCTCAAAAGAATCTACTCTAAATATTGTTGTTTCAAATCTTAATTTAGCTGGATGAGCATATCCTAATTTCATCCAGGGCATCCAAGGACAGTCTCTCGCCCACTTTGCAGGAGGAACATCAGTTGCATCGGGGCGGCAAGTATTTGATATAAAGTACTCAACTCCCTTAAACTTTTCTCCAGGGCAATAATCTAAATATTTACTATCTCCTGCTAAGGGATGCGGGTATTCTAAAGGAATTTCCATAACAGAGGTAATATATCCCTTGTCTTTGGGTATAACAAATTTCTTTGGTTTGACTGACCCTTGGACAATGCGGTTAGCAATGTGAACTACTGGTACTGGTTGACTTGCTGTTGGTGATTTCCAAAAGTGCAGAATCTCTTGGGTGTCAGGGTTACAAAATAAACCCAACTCTCTATTGATGCGATATCCGACTTCACCGTGTTCAGGATCGGGTTTGAGAAATACTTTGGTAGCATTCATCCCAATAATAGAAAACAATTTTTCTTTTTCCTTGTCTGGTGTTTCTTGCCACCAAATTTCTCCAGACCAATTGTAATAAAGCTGTAACCCATGATTTTTTCTGTAAAAATCGAGGTTATTAAATTCGTAGTCATCTAAATAATTATTCATACTCTGTTTTTATCATTCTCAAATAGCTGTGTAGACGCGAAGTAGCTTGTTGTTAGATATTGCAACTCTGACTTAACTATTTTGGTCATCCAAGGTTCAATGCCCAATACCCAATCCCTAGTACGATAGTAAACATAAACTCTGAGCAATTATCCAAAAGCCATTTATAGATCAATGGATAAACGTTTTTTTAAAATGTTTGGGCTAACAGAAGATCAAGCGATCGCAATTATCGATACACCATTAGAACAACTCGAAGACGCTTCTGATAAGTATATTGCTGTTTCCCATCTAATTAACTTCCCCACTGAGCAATCGATCGCAGCTTTGGTACGGGCGATTGAAACCAGTAACCCTGACGAGTTAGACCACCGCATTGTCCGCCGCAAGGCTGTGGAAAGTCTAGGACGATTGCAGGCTGAATCAGCTTTACCTGTAATTCGGCAATGCCTCAAAGATGATGATATTTATACTGTTGAAAATACCGTGTGGGCGATCGGGGAAATCGGGACTAAAGATCCAGAAATTCTCGAAGAAGTGGCGCAACTACTGGATAAACCAGGTCAAATTTATCGAGTAATTATTCACACCTTAGCTAATGCTGATTATCAGTCGTCTTTAGAACGGGTAAATAAATTTACCCAAGTGGAAGATGAACCTACTCGTAGTGCGGCGATCGCTACGGTTTGTCGGTTCACCGGTGACTACTCCCAAATCACTGAGGTGATGGCGCTGCTGCAAAGTACTAGCGTCAATGCACGGCGGGGTTGTATTCAAGACTTGATTGATGCACGCTACTACAAAGCCATCCCAGAAATTGCTCGTTGTCCTGTCTCTCTGGTGTTTAGGTTGCGAGGTTTGCGGATGCTTTTAGATGCAGGCGTTCCCAGTGGTGAAATTACCTTTACAGAAATTCAACCTTACTTAGAACAAGTACTTGACGATCGTCCCAACGACCTCGATCTAGTACATGAGTATGACGCAACCCCTGTATTAGATTTTATCATTAACGAACTCTACGAAACCGATTTTGGCCGCTGCTATTTAGCAACAAAAACCTTATTAGATATCTATGCAGAAGAAGCATCCCAAGCGCTCCTAACAACTTATGGGGACAAAGCATATAACGATTATGGCGCTCATTATCATGTAATGAAACTTTTCGGCTGGCTAAAATACGCTCCCGCTTACGATTTATTAATAGAAAACCTACACAACCGCGAACCCCAGTTTCAAAAATCTCGTGCAGCGTGTGCGATCGCTCTTGGTGAATTGGGTGATTCACGAGCAATTCATGAACTCAAGATTTGTCTCAATACGCCGATTTGGGATTTGAAATATGCTTGTTTATTAGCGCTAGACCGCTTAGGCGACTCATCTGGTCGGGAAATTTGCGCTAGCGATCGTGATTGGTTAATTAGGGCGAAAGCGACAAGTACTCAATAGTTAGGGTTTAGTTAAAAGGGCGGTTAGAAACCTACTACACACACAAAACCCGCCTGCGCGGGTTAAAGACAATAGGCTTAAGCCGAATGGCACGCTTGATAAGGGAAAATCGTTGAGGCAGCAGGGGTGCAGAGGGGATTTTCTAAATATCTGAACGCAATGCCTAAAATTTCTTCTTTCTCCCCTGCTCCTCCGCTCCTCTGCACCCCTGCCCCTCTGCAATCCTTACGCCGCTTACCCTTCAGCTTAACTTAGTGCCATTCGGCTTAAGCCTATTGTTAATTTTCTATTAGCCCAGGTCGGTGGGCTTTGTCTGTGTAGCTGCGAATTCCATTCCCTGGGCTAAGTCAACATCAATGATCCCTTTGCACCCTAGCGTTTTAGGACTTGCTATTGGTGACTGCTTCGTTTAACACTACCTCTGGTTGTGGTGTCTCTTCTTCTTCTGGCAAACCGAAAATAGACCTGTACAACTTCACATACTCTTTGGCAGATTGATACCAACTAAAATCTTCACTCATGCCCCGTTTTTGTAGTTCTTGCCATTGCGGTTTGAAACGGAAACCTTCCCAAGCCCGGATCATACATGTGAAAAGGTCTAGCGGTTCATAGCGGTCAAAGCAATAACCGGTACCTGCGGCATTTTCAGGATCGTAATGGCTTACGGTGTCAACTAATCCACCTGTGCGGCGGACAATGGGCACAGAACCATAGCGCAAAGCCATCATTTGGCTAATACCGCATGGTTCAAAACGACTAGGCATTAAGAAGGCATCAGTACCAGCGTAGATGCGACGAGACAGGGCATCGTTATACAGTAGATAAGTTGCCATGCGTCCGGGAAAGCGGGATGCTAATTCCCACATCTGAGTTTCATAGTAGCGATCGCCTGTCCCTAGCAAAACAAACTGGGCATCTGTATAAGATAGGAAGCGATCGAGGATTTGCAATATCAAATCAATGCCTTTTTGTTCCACTAATCGGGTCACAATCCCAATAAAAAAGGCTTTGGAGTTAACTTCTAATCCTAATTCTTGTTGCAAAGCAATTTTATTGGCTTTGCGTTTTTCTAAAGTATCACCAGTAAAAGTTTGCTCAATGTATTTGTCATTTTTGGGATTATATACTTCACTATCAATACCGTTGATAATCCCAGATAATTTACCGCTAATAAAAGACAGCAAACCTTCTAATGTTTCACCGTAAGTAGGTGTCTTGATTTGCTCGGCATAAGTGGGCGAAACTGTATTTACCTTGTTGGCAAATTGTACAGCCGCCGCCATTACGTTGTGTCCTTGCATATACCAGGGACACCAAGTAATTTTCTCTAAATACCAACGCCACGGCCCTTGATAAGCCAGGTTATGGATGGTAAACACTGTGGTGATATCAGGATCTTGGTGCATCCACACCGGAATCATCCCTGTATGCCAATCGTGACAATGGATAACATCTGGCTTCCAGTAATTCCAGGCAAACTCGGCTGCACCATTAGAAAACAATGTGAACCGCCAATCTTCATCATCTCCAGAATAGATGCGGCGCGGCATGAAGGCCGGATGTCCAAATAAGTACAAGGGAACATCAGTACCAGGTAGAACACTTTCATATACTGCAAAGTGCTGGAACATGGCATCTCCCCACCAGATGGGTTCTTGGGGAATTTCCATTTTGTCTGGCAGGAAGCCGTAGTAAGGCAAGAATATCCGCACATCATGCCCCATTTCTCTCAGGACTTTGGGTAATGCCCCGACAACATCACCCATTCCTCCTACTTTCGCAACGGGTGCTGCTTCTGCTGCAACAAATAGAATCCGCATGGTAATTTTTGCTTCCCTGAGTCTATATTGTCAAATCAACTTTCTGAATCCCGACCAACGCAACAAGTCGCGTCTGGCACATCAGTGCAACGGCGATCAATTCTTATCTAATCACATCGGCTTGCCCAATTGCTTAGGAACCGCGCTGAATCACCGCAAAAATTTCTGATAAAATTTCTTGCGCTCCCTGTTGTCGCAACAGTTCTGCTAGTTCTATACCTAGTGCTTCGGCGTTATTGGCAAGTCCGGTGACGGTATCTTTGACGAACTTTTGACCATCTACACTGGCGACTATCCCGGTTAAGGTCAAATTCTCACCAGATATTTCTGTATTTACACCAATAGGTACTTGACAGCCGCCCTCTAAAGACCGTAAAAAGGAGCGTTCGGCGAGACAGCGATCGCGTGTTTCGGTATGTTCAATTGCTTTGAGTAGAGATAGCACTTCACTATCATCAGCACGACATTCTATCCCCAAAGCTCCTTGTCCAACGGCGTGAAGGGAGATTTCTTTAGGTAGAACTTGATGAACGCGATCGCCCATTCCCAATCTCTCTAACCCTGCTGCTGCCAAAATTAAGGCATCGTATTCGCCTGCATCCAGTTTTGCCAACCGTGTAATCAAGTTTCCCCGCACATCCTTAAACGTAAAGTGAGGAAAATGATGGCGTAACTGTGCTAAACGCCGTAGAGAAGATGTACCAATTACCGCACCTTCTGGTAACGTATCGATTTGTTTATCTTTATGCTTTTCATGCACCACTAATGCATCGGCTGGGTTTTCCCGTTCAGTGATTGCTGCTAACGTTAACCCTTCTGGTAAGTGAGTCGGCAGATCCTTGAGAGAATGAACCGCAAAGTCAATCTCTTGATTGAGCATTCCAACTTCAAGTTCTTTAGTAAAAAGTCCTTTATCGCCAATCTTAGCTAATGCTACATCCAAGATTTTATCGCCTTGGGTAGACATGGTGTGGACTTCAAAAGTGATGTCAGGAAAGGATTTCTGGAGTTGCTCTTGTACCCAGTAGGTTTGAACCAGAGCAAGTTGGCTTTTGCGCGAGCCGATCCGAATAGTGCGTGGGGGACTAGAAACTACTGAAGTCATAAAACAATATATCAAACTAGGCGATAATTCACTCTCATCTAGACTACCGTAGTCAGGGACTCATCGGAATTTTGGGTTTTAGATTTGGGATTTTGGATTACAATTCTTTACCAAAAGCTGGTTTCAGCAATCTCGAACAATATTACTGAGTACAGCATTTGATTAATTCATTGCGAATTAAATTTGGCAATACCCTGCAATGTTAATGCGTCGAGTAACAATGCCAATGCGTCGGGTAACAATGCCAATGCATCGGGTAACAATGGCAATGCATCGGGTAACAATGCCAATGCATCGGGTAACAATGCCAATGCGTCGGGTAACAATGCCAATGCATCGAGCAACAATGCCAATGCATCGGGCTACAATGCCAATGCGTCCCCTTGGATTAAAAACGCTTTAACGCAAAACTGTACTTACAACTTAACTTATACTAACCTTCAGGCTGGGAATACATTCTAAGAGGCTCCGCGTCCAATACGGTTTGGTTAATGTTTTTTGATGGAAATCCTAGATTCTTGTAAAGACGGCGATTCATCGCGTCTCTTGCCTTAAGTTATTGCGATCGCACTCGTTATAATAATGGGAGAGCGATCGCACAAGTTGTACCAATTTCTATTTCACTGGTGATGTTAATATCACCTTGGTGTAAATCCACACACTTTTTCACCACCACCAATCCTAATCCTGTACCAGGAATGCTTCTAACATTGTTGCCACGATGAAACGGTTCAAACAGTTGCTTTTGATCTGCTAGCGGAATCCCAATACCCCGATCTTGAACTTGGAGAATCACCGTATCTGATTTAAACTCCAGACTAAGATCGACATTCCCCCCTTGAGGAGAATATTTAATTGCATTCAGCAGCAAATTAGACAGAATAGAACGCAATAACCTTTCATCTACCCAGCCGAGAACAGCTTTCCCTTGACAAACAAAGGTAAGTGTATGCCTCTCGTCTGTACTTAGGCGCATTTCTTCCACAAAATCACCGCAGAATTCTTCTAAATCTAGAAGTTTAGGATTAAATTCTAGTTTTCCGGTTTCGGCTCGATTGATAGTTAAAATATCGTCTAGAATCTGAACCATATTTTTGACAGAGAGTTGAATTCTCTGCAAATTCCTCAGTCGCTTAGAAGAGTTATCCCATTCATCCTGACAATTCTCTAGCAACTGGGCAGCTACTAAGGCAGTACTTAGAGGAGTACGAAACTCGTGAGATGCCATTGAAAAAAAACGTGTTTTCAAGACGCTGAGTTCTCTCTCTCGCTCTAGTGCCATCCGAATTTCATCTAGCCGCTTGCGTTCTGTAATGTCGCGGCAGTTAACCATAATTTTAGTATCTGCTGTATTATCTAGAAATTTCTGGCTAATCGCTTCTAGCATCCGCCACGAGCCATCTTTGTGGCGACAACGAAACTCGATTAGAGCAGTAACTTCTGAATTTTCGATAGCATGAATAAAACTATGGTAGATATTAACAAAATCGTCTTGGTGAATGTAATCTAATAAGTTTTTGCCAATTAGTTCTGCTGGTGGATAACCCAAAACTTTTTCTACAGAAGGACTTTCGTAACGAATAGAACCATCTACATCCAGAATTTTGACAATATCTAAAGCATTTTCAATTAATGAGCGGAAGCGTTCTTCGCTTTGGCGTAACGCCTGTTCAGCTTGCTTGCGTCCAGTAATGTCACGTTGGACTGATATCCAGTGGGTATACCAGCCAGTTTTATCAGCTACGGGGACAATGCTAAATTCATTCCAGAATTCCGAGCCATCTTTGCGGTAGTTAATTACCTGAACGGTGACTGGTTCCCAACGAGAAAGGGCAGTCCAGACTTTATCGAGTTCAGCGCGACTTGTTTTCGCTCCTTGCAGGATACGGGGCGTTTTACCTAAAACTTCTTGCAGGCTGTAACCTGTGATTCGGGTAAATGCTTCATTAACATAGATAATATTTGGCCCCGGTTCGCCAACGGGTTGGGCTTCAGTGATAACTACAGCATCATTCGTATTTACAACCACAGATTGCAGCAATCTAACTTGTTCTTCCTGCTGCCTTTGATGGGTAATATCAGCAATCACTGCCACCATGCCGTTAATACTATCGTCACTATCATGTAAGGGAGCGGCGGAGAAAACTATATCGATCGCAGTGCCATCTTTTTTAAAACGGCGCAATTCCACTCTGGTATAAGTTGTTCCTTGTAATATGCTTTGTTGGAGAGTATTGTATTCTTCTAATTGGTCATCTAAAAAAATTGGGTTAGGACGGTCAATTACCTCCGCCTCTGTCCAGCCAAACATGCGTTCAGCAGCAGGGTTCCAGATTTTCACATTTCCTTCTAAATCAAGTGTGAAGATGGCGCGAGGAGAGGCAGTAATTAAAGCTTGTAAGGCGGCTTGGGTGCGTTGACGTTCAGCTATTTCGGCTCGGAGGGAAACATTAGCTTTAGCTAACTCTTGAGTCCGTTGTTGGACGCGGTGTTCTAATTCAGCGTTGAGTGTTTGTAGCTGTTTGTAAAGTTCTGATTGTTGGATAGCGATCGCCACCTGGGTTGCAAGTTGCTTCATCAACTCAATTTCCCAAGATTCCCAGATGCGGGTGCGATCGCACTGATGGGCAATCAATAAGCCCCAAAGATAAGGGGTAGAAGCAGGAGTTTTGCTATCTCGTTGTTTATCAGCTTGCCGATTTTCTTGGAGAATTGGCACTACCAACTTGGCTTTGACACCGAATTGTTTCACGAAGTCTGCCAGACATGCTTCGACATCAGCTTGTTCAACATTAGCGATCGCGCGGGTTTTCCCCAATGAATAAGCTTGGTGATATTCTTTCGGAAACACTTCTTCTGGAAAAGTTTCTCCCAAAATTTTTGTATATTCAGGTAAAACTGTTTCAGTAATTGCGCTACCAGTGCCATCTTCCCAAAGTCGATAAATTAACACCCGATCTACTTTGAGAAACTCGCGCACTTCTGTAACTGTGGTAGTAAGAACCTCTTCTAAATCCAGAGACTCACGGATGTGTTGAGCAATCTGATTTACTAACCGTTCCCGCTCAGTTTGTTGCCGCAGAATTACTTCTGCTCGTTGCCGTCTAGTTACTTCCAGGTTGAGAAAATAGTAAATTACCCCCAAAGCAACAATGCTAAAGCCAATACCGAAAGGGGCGAGATTGATAACACTAAAATTTGGCATCAGCATCTGAATGAGAGATTGGATAAATAAAGTATGCATTTGGATTTTTCTAATAGAATACTCATCAAATCCTAGACAAAATTGCTGCATTGCTCCCAACAAAGTTGAGCTTTGGGAAATTTGCGTTTTCTAGTCTACTCTGAATGTAGGATTTTCGGAGTGGCAGAAGTCATGAGTGTTGCAAAATCTGCATCCCTAACCCTGGAAGAGTTTCTAAAGTTGCCAGAAACAAAGCCTGCAAGTATTTATATTGATGGTGAGATTATCCAGAAACCAATGCCGAAATTTCTACTTCTAAATACTCACGATCAAACTTACTGATATAGCCAAATCTGGAAATGCTTGTGGGTAAATAGTGCCTCCAGTTAATGTGTTTTTTGAAGCATATTCTCCATCTTGAGGATCTCGAAATACTATAAGTTGTCGCTTTTGAAGATTAACTACCCAATATTCAGGAATTTCTACTTCAGCATAGATTTTAGTTTTTATTTGTAAGTCCTTATCTAAGCTGGAATCTGAATATTCGATTAACCAGAAGATATTTTCAGGGTAGGGATGATGTTCTAAATATTCACGTCCCAATCTTTGTACAACAGCAATATCAGGCTCAGGTTCAGAGTTGTTAGGAAGGGTAATCGGTTTACTAGGGCGAACCGTGGCGCGATTGCCTAAAAGTTGAATCAGATACTCCCCGGCTTCACTGCTGAAGTAGGCATGAGGTTCTCCTTCTGGTGACATTTCTACAATTTCTCCCTTTAGTAGTTCCACATGTCGATCGTCTAGGATGCCTCCCGCGATCATCCTGTGATATTCATCTATTGTCCACTTCGCTGTAGTTACAATCATAGAAATGCTTTTTTATCGCCTTTTACCTCACATCGTAACGCAATCATAGAAGCTATTAGACATCAAAATTTTTAACAATGTTTATCAAATCTAGTGTATAAACCGCCATACTTAAACCAGTATTGCCTTAACTGATGACAAGGCGTAAACAAACTGGCTTTGACACGATAAAGAAGAACCTGTCGATGGTCGCCCATCCAAATTTTATCAACCGGCTCAACAGAAATTAATGTTCCTCCTAAAGCGGCTATACAGTCAGTAAATCTATCAACGCAAGAATAGTCTATAGTTTCAAATATGAAAAAGTGACCCGAACAGATTAAATGACGGCTTCTTATCCAACATTGGAGCTTTTTATGCGCTTGTGGCGGCAACATTGTTTTGCTTCAAATATTTTGATATAAATGCAGTGGTTAAATCGAGTTTTAAATGAATGAACTTATTGGATAAATAGTTTTTTGTTCTATGCAGAGGCGCTTCTGGTGCAAATTGCCTATTCTACATTTTTGAAAAGTAGAGTGCGATCGCTATATTAGGCGATCGCACTTTGTTCAATTCTCAGCTAGTATCCGCCCAACTTTGGCAAGTAACCAGATACAGTTAGCCAAGTAAACAAGACAATCAGCCCCAGCAGGGAAGCTAATAGCCATAACACCACGTCTCTGTCAGAACTGCGTAAAAAGGTTTTTAAAGTAAAAGGCTCAAGCTGCTTTCTAGTTAAAGGAAGTGGTAATTTGTCACGATAATCTTTGCCATAACGAGCCATCCTTGCAAAAGGTAATTCACCTTGAGAACGCCCTTGCAAAATCCGTCGCCGTTGATAGGGAACTGTATTGTAACCAAAGTTACTAATGTACTCCTCACTATCCACTAAAGCATCGATAAAACCTTGTATTCCTTTGGTAGCTAGCACAATCGACCAGGCTAGTTTTTCGCGCTCATTGTAAACCTCACGACCAAGGAAACGCTGTACGCATATCTGCACGAAGCGGTAGTTATTGTTGCTTTCGTAATTGAGTCGCCGAAATGCATCAGATATTGCTAACCCTCGAATAAAATCCCTAACTGTGATTTGACCGTTTCTCAGTTGGGATTCCAAAAAGGCTTGGCGATTGCTATTTAGCATCTGTTGTTCGTGGAAAATCTGACGATAGGCTGCCATAATCAAGACATCCATTTCTAGTGAAGATGGCAGATGTTCGACTGTATAAATTCTCGGTTGTTCGTCGCCAAGAATCTCGTATCCAGATACACGATGGTTTCGAGATGAAGGGGAGTAATTTAACAGAGGAATAGGCATAATTGGGGATTGGGGATTGGGAATTGGGGATTGGGGATTGGGAAAAATTCACTACCTTGATTCGAGTCTCTAGTTCCCAGTTCCTAATCCCTAATCCCCAGTACCTAGTACCCAATAACTATGAACTC
>NZ_NOLK01000229.1:0-8999 GCF_002245985.1 Nostoc sp. 'Peltigera membranacea cyanobiont' 232 | reverse complement strand
CTGAAAAGATACGTAGGGTGTTATCGCGGAGAGTACGGCACGAAACCCTTGATAGTGGTGCGTTACGAACTTCGTTCTAACACACCCTACATACCTAATTTTGTTCAAAAATCAAATAGGAGTCCTAATATAAAAATTATGTGAAGTAGTAATTAATTGTAAAAATTTCTATAAAACTAGCGAATATATAGTATAATCACTGACTTCTAATTAAATCAAATTTAACTGTATGACCTGGTTTTCCTTGTCCGTGAAACGGTGGGGTCGGATTACACAATTCCTATCTTTGTTCTCTCTATGTTTATTTTTAGTTATTAGTTGCGCTCCTCGTCCACAGCCTTCTACGCCACCATCGGGTTCTGTAAATAGCCCTACAGGTGATGGTCGTATTACTATAGGTACAACAGCAAAGCCGAGAACCCTCGATCCGGCTGATGCTTATGAGTTAGCATCGTTGGGCTTGGTGTTTAATATGAGCGATCGCCTCTACACCTACAACCCAGGAAGCACGGAAATTAAGCCCCAGCTAGCTACAGCATTACCTAAAGTTAGTCAAGATGCTTTAACTTATACCATCCCTTTACGTCAGGGAGTGGTTTTTCACGATGGGACTCCCTTCAACGCCCAAGCAATGGCGTTTACCATCAACCGCTTTATTCAAAATAAAGGAAAACCATCATTTTTACTAAGTGATATAGTAGATTCGGTAAAAACTACAAGCGAGTATGAGTTAACCATTAAGTTGAAAAAACCCTTTGCAGCGTTTCCCTCACTGCTGGCGTTTCCTGGGGTGTGTGCGGTTTCGCCAAAAGCTTACGAACTCGGTGCTGGTAAATTTAAGCCGAATATTTTTGTGGGAACTGGCCCTTACAAGTTAGCTCAGTATGGTACTGATTCAATCAGATTCGATCCATTTGATAAATATTGGGGAGAAAAACCAGCTAACAAGGGTGTTAACCTCCAAATTCAAACTAGTCCGGTTAATTTGTTTAATGCTTTCCGTACAGGTGCAGTGGATGTAGCTTATTTGTCGCTACAGCCAGATCAAAATCGGAGCTTAGAAGAAGGTGGTAAAAAAGGGGATTGGCAAGCGATCGCAGCTGAAGGTAGTGTAGTAAGTTATCTGGTATTGAACCGAAATCAAAAGCCCTTAGATAAATTAGAGGTTAGACAAGCGATCGCGTCAATAATTGACCGTCCACTTTTAAATGAGCGGGCGTTACTTGGTCAAGCAGATCCGCTTTATAGCATGATTCCCACGACATTGAATGTTTCTTTGCCATTATTCAAAGATGCTTATGGCGATGCTAACTTTGATAAAGCTAAAAAATTGTTAACAACTGCTGGTTTCTCCAAAGAAAATCCGGCAAAAGTCCAAATTTGGTATCCTTCTAGTTCGCCTACTCGTAGTTTGGCAGCACAGACACTTAAATCACTTGTCGATGCCAAGATGGATGGAATTCTGCAATTTGAAGTTACCCCTGCGGAAGGCCCCACATTTTTTAAAGATATTGCCAAAGGACTGTATCCAGGAGCTTTACTTGATTGGTATCCAGACTTTTTAGACCCTGATAATTACGTCCAGCCGTTTTTGTCTTGTGATAAAGGTTCTGTTGCCAAAGGATGTGAAGATGGAGGTAGTCAAAGTCAGGGTTCGTTCTACTATAGCGAAGCCATGAATAAACTGATCGATCAACAACGCAAAGAACTAA
Source organism: Nostoc sp. 'Peltigera membranacea cyanobiont' 232 (assembly GCF_002245985.1). Lineage (NCBI taxonomy): Bacteria > Bacillati > Cyanobacteriota > Cyanophyceae > Nostocales > Nostocaceae > Nostoc > Nostoc sp. 'Peltigera membranacea cyanobiont' 232. The sequence continues at coordinate 7,287 of NZ_NOLK01000229.1, read as the reverse complement.
ATCCTGAAGCGCGTCAGAAAATTTTTGCAGAAATTCAAAAGCAAGAAACTGCTGATGTACCTTACGTTCCCTTATGGCAAAGTAAAGACTATGTATTTGCCCAAAAAGGTGTGAACAGCGTACAACTTAACCCAACCCAAATTCTGGTTTACCAGACAATTAAAAAGTAGTCATTAATCCTCTGTCATTTGTCATTTGTAAAAATAAATGACAAATGACAAATGACAAATAACAAATAACTAAAATATGTCTCGCTCTAAAGCTTTACAATATTACATAGTTTCTCGGTTGCTTCTTGCGCCACTTCAGCTATTAACAATTATCACCATTGTATTTCTTCTATTAAGAGCAACACCAGGAGATCCCGCAGATGCAATTCTCGGTGGACGTGCGCCAGAAGCTGCTAAAGAAGAATTACGAAAACAATTAGGTTTAAACTTTCCCCTGTGGCTACAGTACCTCAATTATTTGGGAAGCATACTACGTTTTGATTTGGGAACCTCTTTAATGAGTCGCGGACAGAATGTTTGGGACATAATTGGGCAATACTTCCCCGCCACGGTGGAGTTAGCAGTATGTAGTATGGCGGTTGCACTCATTGTTGGAATTGCAGTTGGAACTCTTTCGGCTTCTCGTCCTGGGACATATTTTGATGTCGGTGGGCGCTTATTTGGGATTATCACCTACGCACTTCCTATGTTTTGGGCGGGAATGCTTTTGCAGTTGATTTTCTCAGTCCAACTGGGTTGGTTTCCCAATTCCAACCGCTTTCCGCCCAATCTTCCGGCTCCCACTCCTGTGACTGGATTGTATACAATTGACAGCTTACTCGGTGGAAATCTCACCCAGTTTTTCACATCTTTGCACCATCTTGCCCTACCGAGTCTCACACTAGGAATTTTGCTGAGTGGGATTTTTGAGCGAATTGTGCGAGTGAATTTAAAGCAAACCTTGCAAGCTGATTATGTAGAAGCCGCTAGAGCCAGAGGGATTGGTGAAAATAAGATTTTAGCCTCCCATGCTTTAAAGAATGCTCTAATCCCAGTAATTACAGTGTTGGGATTAACCTTTGCGTCTCTGTTAGGTGGGGCGATTTTGACAGAAGTGACATTTTCTTGGCCTGGGTTAGCTAATCGACTGTATCAAGCGATCGCAGATCGCGATTATCCCACAGTCCAGGGAGTGCTAGTCTTTTTTGGTGCGATCGTTGTCAGTGCAAGCATTTTAATTGATATTTTAAATGCTTATGTAGATCCGCGAATTCGGTATTAATTTGATATTTTGTTAATTTTCTTGAGAAATACCACTCACCAAAATACCAAGGATTTTATTTACATCTTTGAGATAATATTCACTTAAATCAATGCTCAATACTTGTTCTTCTAGTTTCATGAATTGCCAAATGCTGCCCGTTGTGACTGCGCCGTAAATTATTTTAATCTCAGTTGCAGCTTGCTCATTAAACATTTTAGCTGCTACCATTTCGGCTGCACACTGACCCAAACCCGCATTAATATTTTCTTTTTTTGCTTCTACAACTATAATTACTGGTGCTGTCAAAATTAGAATTTCTGGAGATTTAGTAATAATAAAATCGCAAATGCCGTTTAATCCTTTAGTATTATCGACAGTAAAATCTATCCCAGAGAATAAACCAATTTGTTCTCGTAATTGTCGGCGTAAATCAACTAGAATTGGAGCAATAATTAACTCAGAACGCGCTTTTTCACTATTACTAGCTAAAGCTATTTCCAGGTTATAATTGAGTGTTTCTACAAGTAGATTACTCGCTGTTAATTCAGGAACAGCAGCGAAAATATCGCGTTTTTCTAATGTGGTTAAACTAAATTCTTGTTTTGCTTTAGCTAAACTAAACTCGCTGTAAGCCATAGAAATACTACTCCGTTATATCAAGCGATCGCAGATCGTGATTATCCCACAGTCCAGGGAGTGCTAGTCTTTTTTGGTGCGATCGTTGTCAGTGCCAGCATTTTAATTGATATTTTAAATGCTTATGTAGATCCGCGAATTCGATATTAGCAAAAAGTCATTCTTGGTTGATTTCTTGTGGGGTGGGCATCTAGCCCGCCCTTTTTTGTAATTTCCTAACTTAGAAATAAAATGTAGGTTGGGTTAAGCAAAGCGCAACCCAACGCAAAACTATCATTTCGTCTGGGAAATATTAGGGATTTGAGTTATATGACCCAGAGATACCTTTACAGCTAAGATCGGTATAGCCGTAGCTGCAATCAGAACAGCAGTAGCCAGGATAATTGCAACTGGTTTACCACCATATTGGACTAAAACCTTAAAAATATTTTCTGCTGTCTGACCTCCAGCTTGAACTAATTCGACTGTATCTGATTTGCTTAAAGCAGCAGTAATATTTTCAGCGATATCGAGAAGTTGTTCTGTATTGTTTGACTGACTGAGAACATCTAGAGATTGAACTATTGGCTGTTGCTGTGTAGCTAAATTTTCATTTCCAGGATAGTAAGTAGACATCGTTTTGCGCTCCTCTGTTGTTGGCATGTCTCTATACTCGCCTTTAGTTCATAGTTATACGTAGGATGTAGGTAAATGTAGGATTATGTCATAAATACAAAGAATATCTACAATGAACTGCTGGCATATACCCTACAATTCATTCCTGTTGTCCAAGCAGTCAATAGAGTACTTGCCAAAATCTCCTCAGACCAAATCATTTGGAATGTCTCTCGACTGGCGGCAAATCCTTTTGATTGGAATATAGTACGTTTTGCTTCAGCTTCTCTAGATGAAACCCTAAAGTCAAATTTTATCAAAGATTTGTTCTCTATCTACTCTTTCTTCCCTCGTTCTTGGAAAGAAGGTTTACAGGCTCCTTTTAACACAGGCACTCGCTTAAATACTCCTGCCCGTGCTGCTGCTGCTGGTTTTTGGCATCTGCATGAAAAAGAACCAGCGAGAGCAATAGAGGCTTTTACCGTAGTACGTTCTCTACTTTACGGCGAGGAAATGTTTACCCTTGCCCAAACTTTAGCGGCGTTTGAGAAAGCTGAAAAACCAGCCTCTATTGCTGCTATCCAAGTTCCTCCTTTTCCACAGGAACCGCTTTTACGTCCAGATACCTGGAAAGTCCTTGCTAATCTGCGTCGAGTTGTTGAGGATGTCCAGTTTGTAGAGCGCAGCGTCTCACGTTCAGCCAGGTCTTTAGCTCTCAATCGAGCATTAGGCGAACTGACAAACATCCTAAATCAAGCCAACACCTTGCCGCAAGCAGAGCAAGGGTTAATTATAGATATCGCTGAAACTTGGAAAGAAAGCCTTTTACAAATCGCTGGCGAAGTGGGAGAAATTTCCATCACCAAGCCTGTGGTTAATCCTTATGTTGTAGGCGACCCGGTTCAAGGTCATCTCTTTGTTGGGCGAGAAGATATCATCAGACAGTTAGAAGAACTCTGGGTGATGGGTAATCAACTCCAGTCTATAGTTCTCTACGGTCACAGGCGCATGGGCAAAACTTCTATTCTGCTTAACACTGCTAACTGTCTAGGCTCACAAATACAGCTAGCTTATGTCAACTTGCTACTTTTGGGAGATAGCCCCCAAGGTGTAGGTGAAGTGCTGATGGCAATTTGTGATGAAATTTCTCAAACTATAAAACTTCCACCACCAGCTGACACTGATTTACTAAATCTTCCCTATCCGACTTTTAAACGCTATTTAAAACAGGTGGAAGCACAGCTAGATGGTGGGTTAATCATTGCCTTAGACGAATTCGAGAAAATTGAAGATTTAATTGAAGCGAAAAAAATCCCTATCGACTTTATGGGTTCTCTGCGGGGTTTGGTGCAAATGAGTTCTAAAATCGCCTTTGCCTTTGCTGGTTTGCACACTTTAGAAGAGATGACAGCAGATTATTTTCAACCCTTCTTTGCCAGCGTCATTCCTATTCATGTAGGCTTTCAAGAACGTGCAGCTACTCGCCAAATTCTCGCTAACCCAGATAATGAAGACTTCCTCCTCGATTACATCCCGGAAGCTTTAGATAAAATTTATGCTTTGACTCATGGTCAACCATATTTAGTGCAACTACTGGGTTTTCAGCTAGTGCGCGGCTACAATGACTTTGTTTTTGAGCAAGGAAGACCCCGTGACCCAGTTTTCACAGTAGAAGATGTGGAAGCAGTTATCAATGACCCTGAGTTTTTCAAACGGGGACGCTACTACTTTGATGGGGTTTGGGGTCAGGCGGCGCGGGGTGCTAAGGGGCAACAGGCAATTGTACGAGTGCTTGCACCTCACCCAGAGGGGCTAAGTTTAGATGCCTTAGCTCGGTCTACAGGTATGAATGACCATGATTTACAGGAAGCGCTGAATACTTTGAAGCGTCATGATGTCGTTGAAGAAACTCAGGGAAGTTGGCGGATTATGGTGGAACTGTTTCGCCGTTGGGTTTTGCAGCAGTAGAGTAGAGCGATCGCAAAAGCTATATTCCTAAGATTGTGAAAGCTCATGCATGAGTAATGGATGGGAATGGTAACATTACCCTAGTAGCCCAAACACTTACAGTAAATCCTGTGCGTTCCTGGTTATCACTTATCTATTGTCATGCTTATGACTAAAACAACTAGGATTTTTGCCGCGAATTCTGTAAAAGTTAAAAGGCAAAAGCAGCTTGGATATTGGAAGAAGAACCCGTCGGCTCACTTTTTACGTTTGCCTTTATACTTCCTGATGGCTTTGCTATGTATCCTTGGTTCACCCGTGCTGGCAAGGGTTCCTAGTTCAATTAATTCCTCATTTCAACTACCAATTAATAGCCTTACGTCACTAGCTGCGATCGCTGACCCTGACTCACTACTACAGCAAGGCAAAGTTTTATACGATGCAGAAAACTTTGCCAAGGCAATAGAAATGTTACAACAGGCTGTCCAAATATACAAGCAGCAAAGGGAGAGCATCAAGCTGGCAGTGACACTGAGTAATCTTTCCCTAGCTTACCAGCAACTTGGTGAATGGAGTCAGTCCCAGCAGGTAATTGCAGAGAGCTTGAATTTGCTCAAAGGACAGGATGAAAACCAAAATCTGCAAATATTTGCTCAAGCACTAGATATTCAAGGTCGTCTTCAACTGAGAATGGGACAGGCTGAGGAAGCTTTAGCAACTTGGCAGCATACAGAAGAAATTTATCGGCAAACAGATAATCAAAGCGGTGTGGTGCGATCGCTAATTAATCAAGCACAAGCGTGGCGAACCCAAGGATTTTACCCCCGCGCAATCAAAACACTCGATCGCGTCAGTCAGACATTAAAATCTCAACCAGACTCTAGAGAAAAGACAGTGAGTTTGCGATCGCTCGGTGATACCCTTTTGGTAGCGGGCGATTTGAAAAAATCACGTCAGGCGTTAGAAGAAAGTCTGATGATTGCTCAACATCTGCACTCAAGCGCTGATATTGCCGCCAGTCTGTTCAGTCTGGGGAATCATGCCCGTCAACAACAGAATAAGCTACAGGCGATCGCCTATTATCAACAAACCGTTGCAGCATCTCCCCCACCCTTAATAAAAGTTCAAGCACAACTCAATCACCTCAGTCTACTCATTGAAGATAAACGATGGGCACAACTGCAAAGTCTCTTGCCGTTGATTGAATCACAACTCAACCAACTCCCCCCTAGCCGTGCTAGTATTTATGCTCTCGTCAACTTTTCACAAAGTATGGCGAAAGTCAAGAGTGGAGTACTGCAAGCATCAAGCCAAAACTATTACTTGGGACTCAGCACTCACGAGTCAGCAGTATTACTTGCCAGCGCCATTCAGAAATCTCGCAATTTAAATGACAAGCGGGCAGAAGCCTATGCACTAAAGAGTTTAGGCGGCTTGTACGAAGAAACTGGACAATGGTCAGAAGCGCAAGACCTTACCCGGCAAGGGTTAGCTTTGGCACAGAGCAGCAATGCACCAGAAATTACCTATACCTTGGAGTGGCAGTTAGGTAGATTGCTGCGGGTACAAAAAGATATTAATGGTGCGATCGCAGCCTATGATGCTGCTGTGGAAACTCTCCAGTCTCTCCGCAAAGATTTAGTAGTCAATAAAGATGTAGCAAACCAGGATCTGCAATTCAACTTTCGGGACAGTGTAGAACCCGTCTACCGAGAATCAGTAGAGTTACTGCTGAAATCTCAAGAAGGAAAATCAGATCAAAAAATCTTAGAGAAAGCCCGCCAACGGATTGAAGCACTCCAACTAGCAGAATTAGACGACTTCTTCCAGGAAGCTTGCCTGCAAGGTCAGAAAGTAGCCCTCGATCGAGTAGTAGACAAAGATAATCCCACGGCTGCCATCCTTTATCCGATTATTCTTGAAAACGAACTCCAGGTAATTGTCAAAATTCCCAAACAACCTCTGCAAAGCTACACTACTCCCATTTCTCGCACAGCAGTAGAAGAACTCTTAGTAGACCTGCGAAAAAATCTTGTCAATCCCACCGCTACCAAAATCATCCAAACCCAGGCGCATCAAGTTTACAACTGGCTGCTTCAACCCATTGAATCACAATTGCAAAAAAGTAAAGTAGATACCCTAGTGTTTGTCCTCGATGGCCCCTTACGCAATTTACCAATGGCAGCCCTCTATGATGGTGAGAAATATTTGGTAGAGAAATATGCAATTGCCCTGAGTGTGGGGCTGCAACTCCTCGACCCTAAACCATTGGTAAAACAGCAGCTAAGAGCGCTAACCGCAGGATTGACTAAGCCGCCACCAGGTTTTTCCAAATTTGCACCGTTGCTAGCAATCAAATCTGAATTTAACGGCATTACCAAAGCAGGAGTCTCAACAACTAGCCTAATAGATGGAGATTTTAAGAAAAAGAATTTAGAAAGTCAAATTAGTGCCGCTTCATTCAACATAGTGCATTTAGCAACCCACGGTCAGTTTAGTTCCCGCCTTGAAGACACTTTTATTTTGGATTTTGATGGTCAGATTAATGTTAAAGATTTTGATACTCTCTTTCGCAGTCAGGGAAAAACCATAGTAGAGCTATTAGTTTTGAGTGCTTGCCAGACAGCAGCAGGAGACACCCGCGCAGCACTCGGTCTAGCAGGAGCAGCTGTACGAGCTGGCGCACGCAGTACCATAGCTTCCCTGTGGCAGATTGATGATGAATCGACGGCAATGTTTCAGTTGCGACACTAGGAATAAAACCAAGCAGCTTGGCTTCTTGGAGCGATTCATCAAATTGAACTACTAAATAACCCACTCGTTCTTCCCAAGTTTCTGGAGGAATGGAACATATCT
>NZ_NOLK01000228.1:0-9047 GCF_002245985.1 Nostoc sp. 'Peltigera membranacea cyanobiont' 232 | reverse complement strand
ATTGCTGGACAAATGTTTGACAATAACTACGATTTGGCTATGGCAATTATTGATGGCATGGAAGCCAGAAGCGTAAAGGGTGAATATGCCCTTGAGCGTCTTATATTTAATTGTGCCTAGCTACTTAGCAAGCCTTACGATCAGTTTTCTAAGGAATTATTAGAGGAGTTGTTGTCTCCTTTAGGTAGAGTAGAAGTTAACAAACAAGTCACTGATGAAGCCAGATTTGTTGACGTTTTGTTTACAAGCACACCAACTGCCCAAGCTCAAAATCTTGGATTATTAGGTAGAATCGCTGTACTAAATACGGCACTCTTGGAACCATTTCGCAATCAACCCACTAGGTCAGAGGTACGCAACTGTTTTCTGAAACTGTTCACCGTGATTGCAGACTCACAACGCAAAGCCAAGCGGGAGAAAACCAGCTTACCAGAAGATAGTTTAGCTCGTTTGTGGATTATATCGCCTAGCGCTTCAGCCTCTCTGTTGGAGGATTTAGAGGTTAAACTAGATTTAGAAAAGTGGATCAGGGGAGTTTACTTTTTCCAGAAATGTTTTAGAGCGGCAATAGTAGCGGTTAACGAGCTACCAGTAACAGAAGAAACATTATGGCTGAGGATTTTGGGTAGAGGCGAAACGCAACGTACTGCCATTGATGAATTGCTGGCATTACCCGAAAGCAACCAATTAAGACAAAATACTCTCAAACTGATTACTAATTTGCGGGTGATTATAGTTCAACAGCAAGAAACTTTAACAGAAGATGAGCAGGAATTAATTATGAATTTGTCGCAAGCTTACCAACAGTGGGAAGAAACTACTAAGCAGCAAGGAGTGCAACAAGAACGCCGTCAAGTTGTAGAAAACTTGTTAAAATTCCGGTTTGGTTCTGTGGATGAAGAATTAGCGAGAGTAGTCGATAGTTTATTGCAGTTAACATCAGAAGAATTTACTCCCCTATGTCTTGAATTATCTCGTGAAGATTTGCTAGCAAGATTTAATTCACATCAATAATCTGTACAAAGCAAATAATTAGTAATAAAAAGCGCTTTTGTAGTAATCAAGAGCGCTGTTTTATTGGCTCTGTACTTGATAGATACATCTGAAATCAACGGCTTCGCCAATGAGAGAGTGAAATGTATTGATATTAAACAATGACCTATCAAGAAAATAATGCAGAATTACCCACCCAGGATTAAAGCTTCGCTTATTTTTTGCGAAAAATAACATTAAAGAAAGGCAGCTACTATGACAGCTTTTGACTTTGATTCTGCTCAACACCAGTCATACGAAAAGACTCCAGCAGCTAAAAGCATTCCTTCACCCGCAGGCATTTGGATTGCTTACGAAAATCAACAATTAGCAGGATGGTACGAAAATAAAGAACTAGTTGGTGGGAAAGAGTATAAAGTTCTTACTAACAAGTTGGACGAAAACGATGAAAAGATAGGCATTCCTGGCGCTCTCTATAGACAACCACGAATACTTGTGATTGGGCGATCGCCTCTGCTATACGGAAACGATAGAAAGGTGATTGGAGTTTGGCGTAGCAGTGATGGTTTGGACAAGAACGCCTACAAATTCGGTAGGCGGTATATGGTGATTTTCGTCGATGCCCAAAATCAACCTCTTCATATCGCACCAGTACAAATAACTGCTTGGGGAGTGTTTCAAGTGTCGTTTGATCAACAACTAATGGCATTCCGTGAAACTTGCGAACAAGCTTATGCAAGTTTTCAAGGCAAACATCACCAACCGAAGAATTTACTTTGGCATTCGATGTGGGTATTTTGTCCCATATTGAAAACAGAGAAACGTGAGAAGGGGGGGCAAACTTCCAACGCCTGTGTATGTAGCGGATACGAAAAGCCAACTGCGCTCAACTGGGAAAGTTATTGTATTGGCAAGAAACCAATAGCTCAAGAAATTGCCCTTGTGCATAATTCCATCTGCGATTGGTGGAAAAAAGGATTGCCTAACAATAACTTACCAAAGCATACGTCTCATGCACTAGATCGCAATCAATTGATGATGGAGTCACAACGATTGATTGAAGCTTTAGGTTGGGGTGAGGAAAAGGGCAAACAGTTTCTCATAGAGAACTATGGTAAAAAAGGAAGGCAGTCACTAACTAACGAAGAATTTGCTAACTTCGTCAACAAATTGCAGTCTATGCAAGCAAATTATGACGATGAAGTTGGTTACTGGGAAGATGTGCCTTCTTAATAACCAAATACTTATTGCGGTGATTACAGCAATTGCGTTCGCCTTTATGCTTCCCTATTTACCTTCAAGTAGGGAAGCATATTTGATCAGTTCTCAAGTCTTATCTACAGCTAATAAAGAAGGGAAAAGGGAAAGGGCTAAAGGTAAAACCTTACTATTCTACAGATGGTTTAATTCATGAATCCTTTCCCTTTTCCCTTTAACTTTTCCCCCTTCTTCTTGCTGTATATTCACTAACACCATAACAACAAATGACAACAACAATCGTTCCCCCTAGCCTCGAAAACTTACAGCGCGGTTATGGAATCCCAAAGTTTTATGTTGGGCAACGCACTCAACAAGGCAAAATCATTGGTATTGAAGTGTTGCCCCACGATAGCGTATTAGCTGAGAATTGCGGTCATGGCTACCGCTACCTTGTGATGGTTTCTCGCTATACAAAAGAAGTTAAATATCTGGAATCAGATCAGATTACGCCGCTTTCACCCTCGGAGGTTGAAGCTGAGATTCTAGAAGAAGTTGATTACTATCTAACCCAGCTTGTATTGCTGCAATCAGAGTTAAAAGCTGACCTCAAGATTCAGACTCCATTCGGTCAAATTAACCCACCGATTTCAACAACTAAACGTACAAATGGTAGCGCTTCTAGATTGTCTAAACCGAGTAAACAAAAAGTTGCTGCTTAACAAAAGAAGAATCAGGTTATTCGTGAAAAACTCTACAGTCAGACTAATTAAATCTGACTGTAGAGGAAAATCGATTCCACAACAAATTATGGCACACTTCACTGCTAATAAGATGGAATTAAATTTGATTAAAGTTTACGACTCAACACTGTTAAGCTCATCAAAAGTTTACCAAATCAACGGTACACTTTCCCGATATTTGGGTGACGAGGGTAGTATACAACATCCACAGTACCTATTTGTACCTCTGCCAAATCAAAAGAAAAAAGTCAGCTTTCGGCTAAATCGAAACAAACTCATGACTCGGTGTTATGAAGTCGAAGGTATGGTTTATCAAAAGCCTGTGGTACAGGATAATTCGCAACAACTTCAGCTATTTTGAGCCATGTCCATACATAAACCACCAGTCATTAAAAGACCTGTTCGACTACAAAATAGCTCTAAAAAAGTAATCTATAGAGCTACTAAAGACATTCAAATAGTCACAAAGAAAGCTTCGCTGAATTGAAATTGAAAAATAGTAATTGAGGTGAATAATCATGGTACAAGCAATTGACAATCCTGTTGCTGCAAATTTTCTAACTGATGCAGTAGTCGAGCGCCACAACTTCTCACAGTTAAATAAAACCCGTATTCGCTTCCGCATCCAGTTAAAGAAAAGTACAAAGTCTGCCGCACCTAAATGGGCCGATGTGCTAAAAGCTGAAGTCTCTGAAATTGAATCAGACCTTGTTAAAGTCACAAATTCCGAAGTTGGTCTGCGAGGTATTAAGGTATTTAAAAAGCTTGATGAAGCTGCCGCACAACTTCGTCAAGAAATTGCTTCGGTTCAAGAGTGGATGTCTGCTGATACTGGTGATTGGATTTGTCCGATTGATTTAGCTCCACTCGTTTGGAACCAGTTAATCAATATCAGGGATAATATCGCCCCAGGACTGCGTAATCAGCTAAAAGTTGATTATGAATCAGGACTCGAAGATTATCAAGAGCGGATTGACCAGTTTCTCTCGCTTAACACTTGGGAATTACCCCACGATAAGCAAGAATCTGTCAAAGCCAACTTGCTAAGAGCATTCCCGACTCTGATCGATCTCGAAGACTATTTGCAAGTCGTCATTGGTCGCCCAGTGATTATCCCAGCATTGTCCGAACAACTCAATCAGCAACAAGCCGAATGTCTTGACCAGATTACCAAGTTCATTCAGCAGTATGACCAAAATCTGGAGCAAAGGCTACGGGAATCTGCTCTAGCTGGTGGTGAACAACTAGCCGCGCAGTTGCTTGAAGAATTGAGCGACTGGGAGCCAGGACGCAAGCCAATCCAGTTTAAAAAGAAGATGCAACGCCATCTGATGAAGGTTCAGGTACTACTAGCGAATGCTGACCCGGAGGCTGGCAGCAGCTTGGAGGCGATGATGGCGCACTTGGACTCTATCGTTAACGATCCAGCTATTGAGTCTAAGAATCTTGGTTCTGATACACGCAGTCAATTACAGCAAAAAATGCAAGAGATCCGCATCAAGTTGTTAGATGAACAACGCAATCTACAATCACTTGCGGCTGACGACGTGGGCTTATCGAAAGCCACAGTTGCCGCATTTAGGTTCAGGTAAAAAAATGGTCTTGGGCAAGTGTGCATTTGCTCTCTTACTTGATCGGTGTATTAAAAGTGCAATATTCGCGTTTCAAAACGATATCGCACTTTTACTATTTTTCAAACCAGATGACAAAGGGAATAACATTATGTCGCATTTCTCAACAGTCAAAACCAAATTAAGCAATCACGAGTGTTTGGTGCAAGCTCTCACGGATCTAAACCTATCACCACAAGTTCACCAAACAGCACAATCACTAAAAGGATACTATGGTGGCTCTCAAGGACAAAGTGCTGAAATCATCGTATCTGGCCGCACCATAAAAGCCCGTGCAGACATCGGGTTCAAATGGAATCAGTCAAGCGGCGTGTACGACGTAATACATGACAGTTACGAGACAGTTCCGAAGCTGGGCAAAGACTTTTTCAGCAATAAACTAATGCTGGTTTATGGACAACGGATGGTTCGCGCTAAAGCCGCCGAGTTACAAGAAAAATTTGGTGAATGTGCGATCGCTGAAGAAACCCACGGAAGTGTGCAAACTCTACGGCTGACTTTTGCCGGACATCAAGAAGTTAAACAATTTGCACGGAGATAAATATGGAACGCTCAATACTGATTCATTTCGACAATGCTACAGGTGAAGTTCGAGTGGAAGCGGAGGGGTTCGAGGGGCTGAGTTGTTTATCGGCTACACAACCGTTTGAAGAGGCACTTGGGGTTGTGGAGGGCGATCGCACGTTTAAAGATGAAGCCCAAACCCAACAACTTCGGACTACGAACAGTAATCAAACACGTTTGCGTCAGTAATCAGTCATCAGTTACCAGTCTTAACTCGGCTGGTAACTGCTGATCATAAAGGCTTCGCCATTTCATAAGTGAAATATTTGAATAATTGACATGAAACTCTCAAATCTTCTCTCCACACTCGATTCACAAATACCCATTGCTGCGGTTGATGTTCTGTCGCCCGATGAAGCGACGATTATTCAGTGGCTGACTACAGAAGCTAACAATAAGCTATCAAGTCCAGTGTTCTTTTGGAATCTGGGAGTATCAACCTTGGAGCAATGTTTAATCGCAGCAGATGGGGGATTGGTGTTTAAGCCAGTTGCAGAGTATAAGAAACCACAACATGCTGACCCCTTGTTATATGTGTTTGATTACATTGCTAACTTTAGCGGAAATGGTGTATTTATCCTTGGAGATATTCACCCCTTTATTGCTAAGAACTCACCCCAATTGAGTTGGGAGGTTTTATCCAAAGTTAAAAACCTTTACCACAGGTTAAAACCTACAGATAAACGCATTGTATTGTTGGGTCAGAACATACAATTACACGAATCCCTAGTCAGATTGATTCCTTATTGTGAAGTCCCTTTACCTAGTATTGACCAAATACTTGAGCATATCACTTCTTATTTGCATGACTTACAACAGTCTGCTATTGAACAGGAATTGACTTTCACTGTTACGCTTGAAAATGCTGAATTTGAAACTCTTTCTCGTGCAGCCCTGGGTCTAACCTTAGAAGAAATTAGTGATTTCCTTCGGTTAACAGTCAAAGAAAACTTAACTAATGATGGTGTCGTTGTCGGCGCTGATTTTATCCCCAAAGCCGTCGAGTACAAAACTCGGCTACTATCTCAAATGGGTATCGAGTTGGGTAAGCCAGCTACCATTCCTTTTGGCGGTTTGGATCTACTGCGCGAGTGGTTGATGAGGCGGCGGCGACTATTCACACAAGAGGCACGAAGTCTTAGCTTACCCCAGCCAAAAGGTGTGCTACTGGCAGGGCCTCCAGGTACTGGGAAATCTAATTGTGCCAAAAACATTGCAACTATACTGAATTTACCACTCCTACAGCTAGACATTGCATCCCTGTTGGGTAGTCTGGTCGGTGAGTCCGAAGGTAATGTTAAACGTGCATTGAAAACAGCAGAAGCGATCGCACCCTGCGTCCTGTGGATTGACGAACTGGAAAAAGCTCTTTCTGGCAGTAGTGACACCAGTGGAGTCAGCCAAAGGATTCTAGGGAATATCCTCACTTTCATGTCCGAGTCACAATGCGGGGTGTTCGTTGTTGCTACCTGCAATGACCCATCTGCGTTACCAAGTGAACTAAAGAGGAAGGGAAGATTTGATGAAAACTTCTTTGTTGATCTTCCCACGGAGCCTGAGCGAGTCCAGATTCTAGGGATTCATCTGCAACGCTTTGGCATTCACCTGGAATCGGAGTATTTGGAGGCGATCGCAGCTAATACCGCGAAGTTTTCAGGGGCAGAACTGGAAACCCTTGCTTCGGAAGCTGCACTGCTGGCATTCGATAAGGATAGACCGCAGCAGGTAACGCTTGCTGACCTCGAAACCTGTCGTCAAACCATTACCCCGCTTGCGATTCAGGATGCTGCGGCAGTCGAACGAATGCAGGCATGGGCATCCACTGCACGACGGGCTAGCAGTCCTGTGGTTGCGGCGAAAACTCAGTCTCTCAGAACTGCCAAATACAGAAACATGAACTGATGAGAAAGCGATTGTCTCCTGATTCTATGGGGGCGATCGCTCTTTTAGGTTCGTAGCGATTACGTTCAGTATATCTATCTCAGATGGGGTAAGAAAGATGGAAATCTATTTAGTGTATGTTGATGCTATCCAGAACAGCAATAAGTTCTGGTCTGCCATTGTTGAAGATGGTAACTTAACAGTGCAGTGGGGCAGAGTCGGTTATCAAGCGCAAACGAAAGTCCATACATTAGCCAATCATCAAAGAGCCATTGCTAAATTTCATAATCTGGTAGCAGAAAAGAAATCCAAAGGTTACAGCGAAAGTCAGCCAGAGATTGATGCTAGCCGTAGTGTTGCAGACATTAGACGAGCTATTCAATTATTGAATATTATCCGTCCGGCTGTTGCAAATAGAAATTTTGGTGATACCTACATATCTGCTCTTAATGAATATTTGAAAATTGTCCCAACACCTTTAGGGATGCAAATTGATTACCACAGAGTTTACCGCACAGTAGAAGATATTGACTATCAGCGAGAGTTACTCAACTTTCTGTTAGCGACATCTGCACCAATTGTTGCTGCGGTAGCTGTTGGTCATGCCCCTGAAGCAACAACAGAACCCAAGGTTGTCAGTCTCAAGACTATCAGTAAGAACTTCTGGCGGCATTTGTAAATTAGCTTGTCGGAAAGTATTGCAGCCGATTTACTACAGCAATGCGGATTGATTAAGTGTATCCCCCAGCCTATACCGCACTGGGGGATATTTCTAACTGACTTTCAGCTTAATTGCTTGTTTGTCTTCTGGGTTTTTCGTATGACATCGGTTAACCATTAGAATATTTTTTCTGAATTGGGAACTTTTATGTAAATTTAACCGCATTCACCTAACGAAAGTTTACAATATAATTACTGAAACTAATCTAGTTACAACCAACAGGCTTTGGTTTGACCCATGACTGATAATAAACAAGTTGTCTGCCAACTCACTCAACAAAAACCAAGACGTGTTTTGGTTCTAGCTCCAAGTGAACTAGCTATCCATCATCGTCACAGACAATCCTTTCAAACACCGCCTACTTTAAGCAATTACATTTTCAAAGTCATCGCTAAATTGTCCATCGTCAGCGCTATGTTGTTTGGCATCAGTGCATTGGGCTATTGGGGATTAGAAATCGTTGAAGCTAACACAATCCCGATAATAGAAGAGAGATACGATTGGCAAACTCAAAAACATATTTGTTTCGGTTGGATGTTAGTTACTTTTTCTAGCTTTCTTGGGAGTGCTTCTTTTGATAACGAGTCCCACTAATCAGTTCCAAGAGAGTTAAGCAGCCTTAAAAATTAATGCGACGATAGATTTCAGTCAGGGGAATTTCTACGTTTAAACTGTGCAGCATAATTGTCCGCTCAAGGTGAGAGTGAACTTGCCATAGCCAGCGATCGTTACTGTTCCGATCCAAGTTATGATACTGTTCAATGTAGGGTTCAGTTTGGCTCACAAGCAGATATTCACAAAAGCTGGCAATCGAGCGATATTTTCTGAATTTGTCCCCTCGATCATAAGCTTCAGTCGAGGGTGATAGAACTTCGACAATAAGCATTGGATTGAGAATTTCATCATTGCGATTGCTATTGAACTCTGGTTTGCCATTAACAACCATCAAATCGGTATAAGTCCCACACTGATATTCGGGAATCCAAACTCGCAAGTCGCTATTATACAAACGAAAATCGGTGTCTCTCAATAAAAACCCTAGAGTTATTAAGAAGTTGCTGGCGATTGCGCTATGAGATTCCGAACCTCCCGACATAGTAATAATCTCTCCGTTACGGTATTCATGGCGTTCGGGGTTTGTTTCTTCCATAGCCCGATACTCGTCTAACGTGAGGCGAGTTGTTATTATATCTGGGGGACTGGTTTGAGCAAAGACCACAATCAGACCTCTTAAATAATTAGCTCTAGAACTATTATCAGCAAAGTCAAGAAGAATTGCTATTGAACGATGGAATGCCGCAACTTCCAAGTTAGGCT
>NZ_NOLK01000227.1:0-9153 GCF_002245985.1 Nostoc sp. 'Peltigera membranacea cyanobiont' 232 | reverse complement strand
AGTGAACCACGAGTTCGGAAACGTCGCCCAAAAGCTTATCCCTTGATGACCAAACCCCGGCATGAATTACGCAAGCAATTGCAAACTGCTTAAACCACAAGTGTTTTGGCTTTTCTTAGTGCCATTCTTCTCAGAGTGCGATCACTATCTATGGGAAACTTATATTTGAGCATCGATAGCGCCTCTTCTAGCGTAACAGCGTCAGTAATATAACGTAAGTTTATACAGCGAACACGTTCTTATAGTGACCTCTCTTGTTTTGTTTAAGTCACGTTAGAACGGTCGTTGACCTACAAAGTTTCCTTGAGGGCTGTAGCGGCAAACGAGTCTTATATTCCCATCACCCCCGTCAGCGACAGCGCATCCTACTTGAGTCGTATTCCGCCAAACGACCTGAGTATAATGTCCAACATCAGCCCAATTGCCAGTATTACTCACATCTGGAAATGTTCCGATCACAAAATGCTGCTTTTCATTTCCCCAACCCTCAAGCATTTGGGTAAAGCTAAAACTGCCTGATGTGCCCATCCAAAGATTTTCTCCTTCCCCATCTGCTCCACTATGCTTGAACGATTGAGTGGCAGCAAGATAGTTTGCCCACTCTTGAGCATGACTTGCTAAACTATCAGACCAAGCCAGGGGCGGAACACCGACTTCTGAGCGATACGAGTTGTGGGCATTCAATATCTCTTGTGCCATACCACCAGGCGTTGAGACTTCGACTTGTCTAAAGGATGAGATTATATCATTCCAGTCATTTGGAACCGAGGTATATTCACCTGGCGTCAGCCGAAAACTTCTTCCTTGGAAGTTCGTATGTTCAAAAAATTCCCATGTGCCAGCATACACCTTAATTGAGGAAATTTGATCGTTCCAAACATCTCCAAGCGAGGCAAACTCTTGATCAATATTCCCTAACGTTTTTCCAGAAAAATTAGCATCAGTAAAGATTTCAATAGACATCGTAATTCTCTGAATCTCCTTTGTAATTTAACGCAATCATATTATCCATTCTTTGACATATATCGTGATTGGGGTGGATGAAGGCTCCAAATCAGTTAACTCACGATACTAAGCTGTTGCGTATTTAATTTGTATATGCGATGCGCTCATGTTGCCCGCACTACAATAATTTTACGTTTTCGTACTATACAATTTAGATGCACATCAGCTTAATTCGATGACGAGCGAGGAAGTCTTATCGTTAAAGTCGTCACCGACATAAGGCGTATCAGCCGTAAACGTTAAGAAAGATATTTGATGACTTAGCAGGGAATGGCACTAAAACTCATGTGAAAGCTCGTCTGGGCAGGGTGTTGGGGGTAGGCTGAGTGGGTGTAGGGAAAAATCAAGAAAACTAAATACGGGTACAGACACAAATAAATTTCTTTTTCTTCCTCACGACACCCAACACCCAGAAGCCTTATAAATAATAATGGGTTTGCCGTTAACTTAGCGCCATTCGACTTAGCAGGAAAGATTTTCGCCTGGTGAAACTCCCAACCTCTGGCAAAAATCCTGATAAAAATTGATTCGATTTTGGGCTTCTTGTCTACCTTGTTGGGACGCATTCGGTCCACATTCGATGCCACCATTGATGATGGAGATTGTCATGCCGAAACCGGGGTTGCGGATAGCATTGTGGCACGATGTCATCCAGAACCACAGGGCGGTCATGAAGGAAATAGCGCTATCTGTTGAGACCAAATCCGGGTTATTGAGCAGATCAATACCAAGAGCCGCCCCACATGTAGCATAGTTGTAGTTCCACGACAACTGGATCGGTCCGCGACCGTGATAGGTTTTACCCTGCACACACGGATAGGTTGTAGGATCGCAATAGCTACCCCATACTGCTGTGTTCAGTTCATCAATGTATTGTAAAAAACCCGTCTCTTGAGCAACATTTGCCAGAAATGCAGCCGCCTCACGTCTGCATTCTTCGTCCGCTCCTTCATTGCAGAAGCTTGGGTATTTCTGCGTGGCGGTCACTAGACCGTCGTAGGAGTAAAAACCATTTCGGTTTGGGAATAGAGCCTCGAAGGTTTGCTGCGATACAATACCTGCGAAACCCTTGCCTATTGGGGGAAGGGGTGGTGGTGGTGGAGTGACAGACCCGTTAGGAATGCAGATTTCTTGACCTATCTGTAAATTTGTCACATCCGCGTCTGTTAAGGAAGTGCCATCTGGTTTTTTGAGTTCATACCAACGGTTGCCATCACCTAATTGTTGTTGAGCAATAACAAAAAGCGTGTCTCCAGACTTAACAATATATGAACTACCGATTGTACAAGACATAAATCAGCTCCAAAAATTAAATTACAAAATTGCTGTAACAGACTGGACACCTAAATTGATTGCTTCTTCAACGCTATCAACAAAGATGTCAATCTTTTGACCGATAATTGCCGTACCGATATCTAGGGCAGCGGCAGGAACTTGCCTACCATCCCAAAGCACCAAGGTAAAATTTGTTAACAGGGGAATCACATTTGGGTCTACTGCACACTGTAAACGTCCAACGCTTTCACCTTGGCATTGTGATTGCAATTGAAGAGCAAGTGCTGCTTGCAATGTTACGCCATGCACGCCGGAGGCAGGTAGATGGCAATTGGTTTCCTCCATACTGTAAAATCTGGCTTCTAGATTTATTTGCTTCCCGGAGGGAGGAGGTAAAGGAGTAGACCTTGGAATGCATATTTCTTGACCCACTTGCAAATTAGAAGCATCCTCGTCTGTAAATGGGATGCCATCTGGTTTGAGAATCTCATGCCAGCGTTCACCATCATCTAATTGTTGTTGGGCAATGATAAAAAGCGTGTCTCCCGACTTGACAATATATGAATTACCGAGTGTACAAGACATAAATGAACTCCAAACAAATGCTTCAAAGTATTAATCGCTACATCCGCCTTGATGCTTAACATATAGCATCATTCCAGCCGCGTTAGAGACACTGACCATTATTGAACGGTTCGTAGTCAATATCTACACCGTCAAATCCAAAATCTTTGACCACATCTGCGATGGACCACTAGTATTCAAAGCCGTAGTTTGTTTTTACGTGAAGATTCTTATACTTCGGATGAGGAAATATGCGTCTCGTAATTTGGGATTATTTTTTGTGTCCCAAAGGTAGCCACCGCATTTTTCTAATCCCCCAGGGAAAACATTGCCCGCCCAGTCTCCGCACAAGGTCGTATTGATCACCATCTCCATATCTTTGAAATATCCGGGACACGGATTGAACCTGACGTAAGGGTTTCCCCATGTATTTGGATCAGGTGAATCTCCAAGCACATTCGCAGGGATGTTAACACGCTGCCAAAACCAAATTTTGATTGTCTGGTCGTAGAGCCACTCGCAAGCGTATGCTCCGCCGCCGTTCTCGTTGAATCCGTGCCCGAAAGAGTTTTCGGGCCCCATAATGCCACATCCCGTGAAAGCGTTGTTGGCGTTGCAGTCGCGATTCAAAATATTTGGGATGTTCTGGACACATCCGTTTCTGGTGTGCAATGTTGACTGGTTGCTGTTGTTCGCAGAGGGTGTCGAGTTGACTCCTTCGATGATGTCGATTTCTCCCTTCTCAGGCCATGTAGCTCCCGTTCCAACCAGCCATATCGCTGGCCATACCGCCATTCCTTCAGGGATGTGGTCTAAATCGATAATGAACAGTCCTCCATTATACTTTTTATCTGTGTAAATACGGACTGCCTTTCTTTGGCGTTTCTCTTCAGGGTTGTAGCCCTCCGATTCAACGTCGATTTTAATTTTGTTTCCATCGACAATGTTGATGAGCTCGCCCCACTTCCCGTATTTTACATAGCCGTGGGTTGGGTCGTCCTGGTCGAAAAAACTCCATTTGTCACCTTTTTCATTTCCGTTGATGAACTGATTTCCAATCCAACTATCTTGAAGCTGCCAAATGTTAGCACCACCGCCACCATTATCAGACTGCCCGGGAATAATAAGTACCATTTCAACTTGAATCTGTTCGGGATTATCTCCAATTACATTGCGATTCGCTTCATAAATAAGCTGCCACCGATTGCCATCTCCATAAACTTTTTCGGCTATCTTTGATAACGTGTCTCCTGGTTGTACGGTATATGTTTGCACTGACATAGTTGATAATTGGCTCCTTTAAAGAATTAAGCTGTAAAAAAAACCAGAAACGGGCACTAAGTACAATATTTCACAAGTTTGTAGCGTTATTAAGGCAACACTATTGAAAGAGTTTTCCGACCCAGAATGTGGGTTTTCACGCGGCTATAGGCTTAATACCGATCTAATCTTTATTTATTAAGAGCGCCACTTGAATGTTACCGCAGCTTTTTCGGGTACCGTATATGTAAATGACTCTGAACCCGATTGAATTTTAACTGACTTCTGATTGGGTGTTCTATTGGACAATACAACTACTTTAGAGCCATCAGGGTTTTTGTATGCTACGTCTTCAATATCGTCTGGGAATGAATTCGACTCTATTTTGTATGCTCCTGGGTCAACAAACTTGCTTGTATGACCCATTGAATAGTATGATGTATTCCTTGTTACACTGTCTGTAGAATCTGACCTGATTGTCAAGAAACCACGGTTTGAATTAGATGTATCTACTCCTGCAAGCTTTGGAGCTGCGTTTTGGTCAAGAGCTATATTCCAGAATACTACAGACTTAGACCAGTTTCTGGGTGAACGGATAGTGTGATACATCTGGTCTGCAAATTGGGCAGAATCATCACCTATCCAGGTACCGCTACCTGCCTCTGTGAACCATACATCCTTATCCGGGTATCTATTGTGTACTTCAGTCATTTTTTCATGTACACAAGAATTACCCGCACAGTAAGGATGCCATGCTGAACCTGCACAGTAGTTATATGCACCAGATGCTAACACTGACGCAGCAAAGTCTGTACCCTTATCATCAAAATTGTGGTCAAAGCAGATAATTTTTGTGCTTATACCGTTTTGTTGAAATTTAGGACCAATGTAGTCTTTAATAAACCCTATTTCATCCTGTATAGACATTTGCATTCCAGGATATGCATCAGGTTCATACTGGGGTTCATTCTGAATTGTTACCGCATATACAGGAATTCCTTTAGCTTCACATTCCTTAACATATTTGACAAAGTAATCAGCATATACGTTGTAACATTCAGGACGCAGGTATCCGCCCTTACCATAAAGTCCCTTGTTAGAGCGCATCCATGCTGGTGGACTCCACGGGGTAGCAAATATCTTTATGCGACCCGGATTTACTTTATATGCCATATCGAGCATAGGGCGTATGTAAGCGTCTTCCCTCGAAAGAGAAAAGTTGTTTAAAGACCAGTCATCAGTATTATTGGTAGTATCATCAAATGTCCACGCTTCCCAGCTAAAATCAGATGCTCCTATAGGTTGCCGAAGCAAGCTTATATTTATTCCTGATTGTCCGAATAAATCCTGCATGACTTCAGCCCTTTTCTGGTCTGTAAGCTTATACTTTAGTAGCCAACATGACGCATCGGTCAGTGAGCCACCGAAACCGTCTATCTGCTGATACTGTGTATCTTCGTCAACAATTATTGTATAATTATTAACATCACTGTCAACCGCAAAATAAATATCTGTCTGCCTTACCAGCATAGTGCTTGTATTAGGTACAGATAGCCATACCTCTACACTTTCTTGAGATGACTTAATGTTCAAGCTCATAAGTATGCTCCTAGAATAACTTCTTAAAATCTGCCATTTTTCTACACTTAACTTTGTTAGAAACTATGCAACCCAGTCTCATCGTCATCAGCGTAGCTATAAGCTATTTGATGAGAAAAAAGTGTTTAGTAATGCGCCATCCGATCGCAGTAAACGCTGTTGCCCATATCTACATTCAACATTTGGATAAAATGTTTGTAAAAGCCGACTCTATCTGTTAGCACAGTTGGCGTAAGTATGCTACATTCGAGACCGTCAAATCCAAAATTTTTGACCACACCTGCGATCGCCTTGGTATTCAGAGCCGCAAAATTCCGATCGCTACATGAATTACCATTTAAAATTTATTCTCCTTTAAGAAGTGATATAGTGTGAACGAAAAACGCTAAAATAGATTGAATCAAGTGATTAGTTTGACATTGAAAACCGAGTTAAGCAGGTGAATATATCTACAAAAACGGGATGCACCTTGCAGTCAATATCTACAATGAACCCACCCTGCTACTTACTTGTGGATACTGCTGATAATTGTTCAAGTTCAGATGATTCTACCGAAACATAAATTGGGGTTGGATAAGGGTCAGGGCAGACTGGTGTTTGAGTAATCCAGTCACCGTTACCGCCACCGTCAGCGATCGCAAAGTCTGTTCGGCAGTTGAGAATAGCGCCGTGTCCGAGTCCTGTTGCCGTTGTATTGCTGATTGTCATTGTACCTGCACAACGGATTTCCATTGCGTAAGTACCAGCACCGATAATCTGATTACGGTTGAGGGTTACATTGGTAACGTTACTGCCAATGAAATGAATTGCTTCATAGTTGCTGTCGATAATTTGATTATCTTCAACATTGATGACACCCGTCATGTCTGCGTCAAGCGCGTAGAACCACAGCGCCCCCGTACCGAAATTCCAGCTATTGTAATGATCCTGTGAACCAGCACGAACGATCGCGTTGCGGGCAATTACCGTTGTGCCGCTGATTGGTTTACTTCCGGGGAAGCGGTTGCCGACGTGGATACCACCCCCTTCAGCCTGCTGGTCAGCGACGTAGTTATCGGTGACGACGTTAGATTCACCCCCATAGATGGCGATTCCGTTTGCCAGCACTGGTATTTCAACGCGGTTGAACGAAAAGGTGTTGAAACCGCCACCTCCTTCGTTCCACATTGCGAGGGCATCATCGCCTGTGTTGCGGAAAAATGACTGTGTAACAGTGGAATTGGTGACTTGTCTGTGGAAATTGATCCCGTCTGCTTGCTGATTACGGACTCGGACATTGCTGATTGTCAGCTTGTCAAATGGCCCGTCCAGCCACATACCACACTTGCTATGCTCGATCCACAGGTTTGTAAACGTTGAGTTCGAGTAGGCGCCGCCGATACCGTTGAGCTGGTCGTTATCGACGCGCTGGGTAACTTCGCCCCAAATTGCAAAATCCGAAAAGTTGACATTTTGTGCAGATGTCCCTGTATTCCAAGGCCCCATAAGTCCGGCATTATTACCCGTCTGCGCCACAAAGTGAATCTTGGAATACCAGATACCCGCACCCTTGAGTGTTACGCTGTCACGTACCTGTAGCCAAGTGCTAACTTTGTACTCGCCAGGCGGAATCCATAATCCCCGACGCTGACTTGATGATGCATCAAGCGCATTTTGGAAAGCAGTAGTGGAATCCTGTACGCCGGACGGATCTGCACCAAAATCAGCGGTCAGCGAGAGATATCCCTCTGGCATCACACAAGCAGGTGCTACTTGCTCAAAGTCAACTAGGTCAATGATGTACCAGGGCGCGGTACTATTTGACTCCACCTGAATGCGAACCTTGTCGTCCGCAGACATCTGTGGTGTTAGCCGATTCGCCTCATCATAAAAGTGATGCGGTCTGATGTCGCCGGGATTGTTATTGAATGGATAGGTACCGTAAATCCAACTGTATTTCGATGTCAAGATTAGGTCGGGTTGTTTTTCACCGTTGATGTACAAGCCGATGGGTGTTGTTAGCCCTGTACCATCGGCTGAGTCGGGAATGGCGTAACGGACAATGATTGAGTTTGCATCACGTGGTACGGTGAACTCGACATATTGCCCTACGGTATCGAGTTTCACGGCGCGACGTTCAATTGCTTCATTTGCCAACCCTGGATAAGTACGGTTATTGCGTCCATCAATTACCATGCCATTGTGGGCAGCATTTTCAGCTTGAATTTCATCATAGGGCATGATGGTGGGGCCTGCAACGGCTGGTGCAAAAGTGGCGTTAGGAATGCACATTTCCTGACCAACCTGTAAATTCGAGGCATCCGCGTCTGTGTAGGGAGTACCATCTGGTTTTTTAATTTCACGCCAGCGGTTCCCATCACCTAATTTTTGTTGGGCAATAAGAAAAAGGGTATCTCCTGCCATAACAATGTATGAATTACCGAGTGTACAAGACATAAATCAACTCCAAGAAATAAAATTACAAAATTGCTGTGACAGACTGTACACCTAGATTGATTGCTTCTTGAACGCTATCAACAAAGATGTCAATCTTCAATACCTTTGCCAAAATAAGAGGATGAAAAGAGAAAACCGATGTAATAGAGTTATGGTCTTCGCATAAATTTCCAAGCCTGGCTGCGATCACCTACGGTGAGCGCTTGCGCCGTCGCAAACGTGGCTTTCTATAGGACTCCTATTTGATTTTTGGATAGTGCTAAAAAAGCGGATGCTCCCAAGAATTCAGAAGTCACCCCTTTCAGGAGAATTCAAAATATGGCACTTGGTGTCACGCTGCGCTATCACGCATATGCTCATTCAAAAAAAGATTCTTAATTTTGAATTTTGATATCGATTCTTAATTGTTACAGTGATATGATTTTATTCACTGTAAGGAATCAGAGGTTTGGAAGCTTGGCTAACCTTCCTGATTCTTAATTGGTAGCAGTGACTTTGGTTTATTCACGCTTGTAGGGAATCAGAAGTTTTTTAGCTTTGCCTTGTGATTCTTAATTGGTAGCAGTGACATGAGTTTATTCACGGCTCTGGAGCCGCCGGGAGGACTCTGGATAGGCGCAAGGCAAGGTGAAGTCTTGATTAGCGGGAAAAATTATGTAGAAGCGATCAATACCGTTGCCAATTTACGAGGCTTTAAAGCCTGTAGAAACGGCATGAATACGTCCCAAAGAAGTAAGCTTGGCAAAAATCTGATTTAATAAAATAGGCTCAGGGGTTTGAGGAAGCATTTTTAACATTTCATGTACATATCGAAAGCCACGATAAACGCCCCCAGGTCAATAACTGGAGTTTAGACTAAAAGCGATATGAGAGAACGCAAACCAAATGGAATTAGAGGTTAAAAATATTATCTTGTCAGCCTTAAAGCATCCGCGACCTTGAACAATTATTGTGTAGTATACTTGCCGAGAGAATAATACAATAATGATAATCATGAAAATGGTGGGAGAGAAA
>NZ_NOLK01000226.1:0-9170 GCF_002245985.1 Nostoc sp. 'Peltigera membranacea cyanobiont' 232 | reverse complement strand
CCATACAATTTAAAATCTGCCATTTCCCTGAACAATATGCTTAACGGTAGTCAAAGTTTCTAGGCTAATAAATCCTCGACGATGACCTTTTTGGTTAGACATGCCGAGAAACACTGAATCTCCCCGCGAGGGGTTGCGGGAAAAACGCGGGGAAGTGTTGATGTAGGTAGAAGCGCTGTTAACTCCTAAAGCAAACTGCCGACTTTCCTGGTAAGATTCAGTAACGATAGAGTCGGCATGACCACTGCTGTGTTCATTAATCCAGGCGATCGCACCCTCTAAGCTATCCACCAGTTTAAAAGCTACTGTCTTAGTTAAATAAGGGTTTCCCCATTCGCCCTCCTTCACTAGGTGTAACTGGGGAAAGGCTTGTACTAGTTCCGCATCACCTTTAATTTCAAAGCCTTTTTCCATCAAGCTGTTCCACAGAACTGCTAAGGATGATGGCAAGGCTTGACGATGAATTAGTACCTTTTCAATCGCATTAACTTGATCGGGTTCGCTTTGATGGCTATCAAGAATCATCCAGCGCACCATTTCTAAGCTGGAATTTAGCGACCAGTAGAGGTAACAGTTACCCATCGCTGACTTTAAGACTGGGCAAGTTGACTGTCGCACTACCTGCTGTATCAAGCTAGTCCGTCCGTAGGGAATAACTAGATTTACGTATTGGTCTTGGGTGACTAAATCCCGAATGGAAGCACCACCTTCGGCTGCGATCAGTTCTACACAACCCGGAGGTAGTCCAACTTCTGCGATCGCATTTTGCAGTGCCTCAGCGATGGCGGCGTTGGAATGGCTAGCTTCAGTACTGCCTTTGAGAATTATACTATTGCCAGTTTTGATGCAAAAACCTGCTGCGATCGCCCCTAAATCAGGGAATGCTTCATAAATAAATCCAATCACTCCCAAGGGCATTAATTGGGTGTAACTCTGGGAATCTCCTAGTTGATAATCAGCAGTTCTGACGCGCCGCAACGGATCTGATAATTCCCCCAACCGTTGTAGAATGTCTACTGTCATCTCTAGCCTTGTGGGAGTCAGCTTTAGCCAGTCTAATATCAACTCTGGCACTGCCATTTCTCGACTAGCTTCTAAATCCAAGGTGTTGGCTTCTAGAATGTCGTCAAATGAGCGCTCAAGCGCTTGTGCCATCGCCAATACTGCACGACTTCGATCTGCTCCCTTTGTGATCCCCAACTTTAGGGAAGCTTGATAGGCTCGTTGGGCGCTAGTAATTGGTTCGGGGTGGTCATCTAAAACTTCAACAGTCATTGAGTTAACGTCTGTAGGTAAGCCAGACCATTAATGCTGGCAGAATAGCTAATAGCACCGCCACCATTGCCCAAGCAATAATGCTGGAACCATTTGCTAATCGCAGTGCTAACGGCAGCCATATAATCACTAGCACGAAAATAATGCCAAGTGCTATAGGCAGATAGCTTTCTCCCAAGCGGGGATGGACAACATGCCAACTATTTCCCATCCAACGCCAAGCCCGTTTGTAGGGATAGGTGGTGGAAAGCTGTTCTAGGACATGACCATTATCTTCTACTACAAAGATTTGCTGACAGCGATCGCAACCAAATGCTTCTGTCAACGTAATCGGAATTAACTGACCCCGGCGACGACAGGGACAGGGGTATTCAGCATTGAAATCTATTTTTTCGGGTTTTTGAGATTGCACAAGCGTTCTAGTAACTTGAGCGTGTTTTAACACGAACTACGACAATATAATCCTTTGGTAAATGCAATAGAAGCTTCTGCTACTATAAATTGCTCTCTTTATATACATGGACTAGCGATGCAAATATCGCCATGATTGCAAACAGTAGATGCAGCCGACTCTAAGTATCATAATTTTCATATCAGTACGGAGTTTTTTGTTTGTAGTCTTTCCCCGTAGCTGACAATCTTATTTAAAATTTCCTTCTACATAAAATTTAGACACTAATTGACGTTTCAGTGGGAGCATGGGAGCAATTATCCCTTAACGTCCAGACACGATTTAGCTATCCGTGCATAAGTTTCGATATTTTTTAGATGTATTTAAATCTTAGCTAGCAGTGTGCTGAGATTTAAATACATCAACCCGCTTTAAGAGACTAAGACCTTTAAATTCCCCCATAATTTAAACTAGTTTTACTAGATCGGTAAAACCTATCCACGAATACGATAGTTCCACCATATCTAAATTACTTTATATTCTACCTATCTATGAAATTCATGAAAGTTGGGAACGATTCACACGAATACAGTGCGAATCACTCAAGACTGAATGCACCCTAAAAATACTAAACCTCTTGAAGTAAAAACTATCAAGAGGTTCTAGTTGGAAGCGGGTGACGCGATTCGAACGCGCGACATTCACCTTGGCAAGGTGACGCTCTACCACTGAGCTACACCCGCAATCAATTGCCATATATCAATATCTCAGATTTATCCCTAATTGTCAACCCCTTTATTTGGTCTTTTGTCATTGGTCATTGGTCATTGGTCATTGGTCATTAGGTGAATAACAAAGGACAAATGACTAATGACAATGACACGCCCTAGCCTAGTTCTTCTGACTCCGCAGTTAAATTGCCGATGCTGGCACTTTGAAAAGAGGCTGGCAAAGATTGGCTATTACGAGAATACGGCTCTGCTAGGTTAGAACGCAATTGCCGCATGAGGCTTGCCATTTCTAGGGCGTTCAAGGCATAATCCCAGCCATGATTACCTTTGATGCCTGCCCGTTCTAAGGCTTGCTGCATAGTGTCTACTGTCAAAATGCCAAAAATTACTGGCACTCCAGTTTGAAAACTAGCGGCGGCAATGCCTTTAGAAACTTCGGCGGATACATAATCAAAATGGGGTGTTTGTCCGCGAATAACTGCACCTAGACAAATTACAGCATCATAACGATGGGAAAGTGCTAGTTGGCGAGCTACTAAAGGTACCTCAAAACTTCCCGGAACCCAAACATAGTCAACCTGATTACCTTGGGGGTTAGGATCTACACCGTGGCGTTTCAAGCAATCTTGACATCCCTCTAGCAGCTTTCCGGTAACAAGGTCATTGAATCGACCAATCACCACTGCAAACCGCAAAGGCTCCGTTTGGGTAAAAGTTCCCTCGAAAACTGCCATGACTGCCTCTTAATCAACTATAGTTCTGGCCAATATACATTTCTTATTTAAATGTAGAGGAGCAGGAAAGCACGGTTAGAAAAAAGGAAATCGGAAAAAATTTCTTCTTTTCTCCTTTGGTCAAAGACCATTGGCTTTTCTGCCCCTCTAGTTCTTATATTATGTGCCTGCGCCAGAGCGAAGCGGTCGCCTACACGACAAAAAAGTTTAACAAACCAACTAAAAATACCAAACCAATCCAGACACCAGAGCCAACCCAGATCAGTTTTTTAGATTCACCCCAACTTTGGGGAGTTGCATAAGCAACAGGAACGCCCACAACCAGGATAAAAGACAATAGGACTAGACCTATCAAGGCAAATTGGAATATTATGGTCATTTTTGCTTCTCCCAATACAGCGAAATACTAAGGATAGAATATCCTAAAGGGCGACATTGACACTTTCTTATTATTTTTAAGCTAGCAGAAATTGCAACATTTTAGTCATTTGTCCTTTGTCTAAGTACCGATGACTAATGACTCTTAATTATGGATTTAATTCTTTGCCACACGACAGCAGATTTTGACGCACTAGGAGCAGCTGTAGGGTTAACGCGCCTACTACCAGGAAGTAAGATTGTGCTGACTGGCGGTTCTCACCCTCCTGTACGGGACTTTTTAGCATTGCATCGGGATGAATATCCGCTAATTGAACGCCGTTCGGTGAATCCTGAAAAAATTCGTTCTCTGACTGTGGTGGATACTCAACAGCGCGATCGCTTGGGTAAAGCTGCTGAGTGGTTAGATTTACCCCATCTTGGAGAGATTATAGTTTATGACCATCACTTAGGACAAGAATCAGATATTGCCGCGACGCGATCGCATATTTCTTCAGTAGGAGCCACCACAACTTTAATTGTGGAGCAATTGCAACAACAGCAAGTTTCCCTGAGTTCTGCCGAAGCAACGGTAATGGCTTTAGGTATTCACGTTGACACTGGCTCCTTAACATTTGACCAGTCCACACCACGGGATGCCTTAGCTTTGGCTTGGTTGATGCAACAAGGTGCGAGTTTGTCAGTAATTTCTACTTACCGTGACCCTGGCTTGTCTTTGCAATTGCAGCAGTTATTAACTGAGGCGTTGGAAAATTTAGAATATCTTTGTCTGCGTGGATATACGGTTGCTTGGGCAACTCTTAAAACAGATGCTTTTGTGCCGGGGTTGTCGAGTCTGGCATCGCAACTAGTGGAATTAACTGAAATTGATGCCCTACTGTTGGCTAATGAGTATCTAGGTAAAGGGGATTCAAGCTTAAGTGTGATTGGGCGATCGCAAATTCCCAAAACAAATCTTAACCTATTATTCAAACTTCTAGGAGGCGGGGGTCATTCCCAAGCCGCATCACTAAACATCAGAGGAGTTGATTCACAAGCAATCTTAAAACAACTCCTTGACGGGTTAAAAGCGCAAATTCCCCATCCCCCCACCGCGAGGGATTTGATGTCCTCTCCTGTCCGCACGATTCTGCCTGAAACCACAATTGCCGAAGCACAGCGAATTTTGTTGCGCTATGGACACTCTGGTTTATCTGTAGTCGATATTCAAGGGCAACTAGTAGGTATTATTTCGCGCCGGGATATTGATATTGCCTTGCATCATGGATTTAGCCATGCGCCAGTCAAGGGTTACATGACCACAAATCTTAAAACGATTACACCAGATACAACACTGCCACAAATTGAGTCGCTGATGGTGACTTATGATATCGGGCGCTTACCAGTATTGGAAAATGAGCAGTTAGTTGGTCTTGTCACTCGTACTGATGTGTTGCGGGAATTACATCAGGAAAGGGATGAAAACCGAGAAGGGGGAGAGAAAGAGAGACAGAAAAGTAATATTAATCTCCCGCAATTGCAAAATAAACTTACTCCTCAGTTATGGCAATTACTCACCATCGCATCGCAAGAAGCCGAAAAACGAGGTTGGCATCTTTATCTTGTCGGGGGTGCGGTGCGGGATTTGCTGTTAGCTGAGACAGCAGATAGCTTGATGATTAAAGATATTGACCTAGTAGTTGACGGCTTTCACAAATCAGCAGATGTTGGCGCTGGTGTGGAACTAGCAAAAGCACTCCAACAACTTTATCCTGCGGCTCGTTTAGAAATCCACGGGGCTTTTCAAACTGCTGCTTTGTTGTGGCACAAAGACCCAGAATTAGATTCTCTTTGGGTAGATATTGCCACGGCTAGAACAGAGTTTTATCCTTACCCGGCGGCGAATCCAGAAGTTGAGGCGAGTTCGATTCGTCAAGACTTGTATCGTCGAGATTTTACCATTAATGCGATCGCTTTGCGGCTCACCTCTCCCCGCTCCGGTGAGTTACTCGATTTCTTTGGCGGTTTACTGGATTTACAAGCTAAACAAATTCGGGTTTTACACCCCAATAGCTTTATCGAAGATCCCACCCGCATTTATCGCGGCGTGCGCTTTGCCGTGCGCTTCGGATTTGAAATTGAACCGCAAACGGAAGAGTTTATTCGCTATGCCATCAACAGTGGTGTTTACGATCGCACTTCTCAAGAGAATACCAAAACTCCAGCCCTGCAAACTAGACTGAAAACAGAATTAAAACACATCCTAGAAGCCCCATACTGGAAATCGGCTTTGCAGTTACTCGATAACTTAGGAGCGTTGCAATGTATCCATCCTACTCTAAAGTTAGATGGTTTACTCTTGCGACAATTACGTTTGTTAGAACGTTGTTTGCGGCGATTTGATGCCGAACAAACTCTCATTCACTGGCAAATGCGTTTAGAAGCATTAATCGCCCACCTAGCACCTGAACATGGGGTGAAAGTAGCACAAAATTTGCAATTACAAGAGGATAGCATTGTTAGGTTGAAAAACTTAGCCCAAAGCTTTAGTCAAGTAATGGAATCTTTACCCAATTTGCAACGCCCCAGTCAACTAGTGCAGTTGTTGCGACAGTACGATTTACCAATGCTGATTTTAATTGCTTTGCAAAGTCCGCGAGAAATTAGACATCAAATTTGGGAATATTTAACAGTTTGGGCGAATGTGCAGCCACTATTAAATGGCAATGATTTAAAGAAACTTGGTTACAAACCAGGGCCACAGTATCGCCAAATATTAGATGATGTAGTTGCTGCCACTTTGGATAGAGTGATTAAAGATAGGGCTGAGGCTGAAGAGTTTTTAGCCAACCATTATTCTCTGTAATTTATATTTCCCAGATATGGTTTTTATGCAAACACAAACACCAAAAACATACTCCACTCCAGAAGAATATTTACAACTAGAGGAGACATCAGAATCCAAAAATGAATATAGAGATGGAGAAATAGTTTCTATGCCTGGTGGTACGACTAATCACAATGAAATTGCTCTGAATTTTTGCACAAATTTTAAATTTACGATGCGGGGTAAAAATTACAAATTTTGCGAATTGAGGTTTGAGAAGAATGCCGAAAAAATCAATATTGTTAGCGGAGAATTTAGCATACAAACTCAGCGCAGATAGAACTTTGTTTCAAGAAGTTCATGTGAATATCGACGCGGGCGATCGCATTGCTTTGGTTGGCCGCAACGGAATAGGAAAATCAACCCTACTCAAGATACTTGCAAGTCAAATCAGCCCCAATACAGGCTCAGTTTTGCATCATGGTATGGTCTATTATTTGCCACAAATCAGCACTATCAGGCAAGAAATTACAGCAGATACAGTACTTGAATTTTTAATTTCCATCTCTGATGAATGGTGGAATATTGAGGAGATTCTACAAACACAATTTCACACAATACTTGACTTATCTTTACCAATTACTAACTTGAGTGGTGGAGAACTTACAAAACTATTTCTCGCAATCGGATTATCTCAACAGCCCAACTTACTGTTGCTAGATGAGCCAACCAACCACATGGATTTGCAAGCTTTAGAAAACTTAAGACAATTTCTCCAAAATTTCACTGGCGCGTTTGTAATTGTCTCACATAAACCTTTTTTCTTAGACCAAGTTACAGATGTTAGTTGGGAACTCACACCTGATGCTTTGAAAGTATATGGAGGGAATTTTTCTCGGTATCGAGAACAGAAAGAAATAGAGTTAGAGGTGGCGTTGCGATCGCACGAAGTCGCCAGAAAGGAACTCAAACGTACCCAAGCCACGGCTATACAAGAACAGCAACGCGCAGCCCAATCTAGCCGCAACGGTCGCGCCAAGTTTCTGAATGGTAGTATTGATAGAATGGCAGCAGGACTAATTAAAACCAAAGCTGAGGTGTCTACCGGAACTGCAAAAAAGAAACATGAGGTTGCAGTAGCCAAGGCTAATCAAAAGGTTGCAGAGACGAAAGTCAAAACGACGAAAGTCACAAGTATTCAGCTAGAAGAAAAAAATCAAAAGCGCCGAAATCTAATTAATATCCAGGGTGCAAATCTTAGGGTATCAGAACGTCTCTTGATTCAAAATATTCAATTACACGTGTCCTCTAGCGATCGCATTTCCATTATCGGCGCAAACGGTTCTGGTAAATCGAGTCTGGTAAAGGCAATTTTGGGAATGGAAAACCAAGCAGCAGTTTTGGAGTCAGGTGAGGTTGTGCTTGCACCAGCGATGAAAGCTTTATATCTCGATCAAACCTATGAATTGGTAAATCGCCAATGCACAATCCTGGAAAATATGCAAGCTGCCAATCCCGATCTCAGCTATCAGCTTTTGCGTCAACAGTTGGGACACTTCCTCTTTAAATATGATGACGTTCAGAAAAGCGCGTCTGTATTGAGTGGGGGTGAGTTGGCAAGATTAGCGATCGCTATGATTAGTATCTCAGAAATCGATCTACTGATTCTCGATGAGCCAACTAATAACCTGGATATTGAAACTGTTGAACAAATGGTAGTAGGTATCAATGATTACCAAGGAGCTATTTGGGTAATTTCCCACGATATCGATTTCCTCAGCCGGATTAATATTACCCAAGGTTTCAAATTGAGGGAACAAACTTTGCAAACGACGACTTATTTACCGAGTACACCAGAGCAATATTATCGAGAGTTGCTGGAATGTCATAAATAAAGCGATCGCATTCTTTTAGTGTATATGTCAGGAAAAAGTTTATCTATATCAGCTTAACTCTCAATAATTGGTAATTCCTGAATAATACTTTTTAGCTTCATACAATTTAATATTAATTTTCAATAGGAAAATCAAGCAGTGAGGGTATATCAAAACAGAATTTATCTAAATCCGTCTGATACAAATCAATAGTTTCCCAAGAATATTCTTTACCCCATGTTGCTTTAGCTTCAACTTTTGCCCAGGCTATTACCTCCTTTCTTTCTTGCTCATTTAACCCTGAAGCGATCGCTTGTAGTGCTTTGATTGTCAACTCTCGATTTACCGCCCACAGAATTAACGTTGCTTCATAACAAATTCCCAGACGCACGTATGAATCTTCCTCTGGAATTGGTGGCGGTGCATTACCCTCAATTTGTTTTATTAGTTCTCCTCTATTGCTAACCAATTCTTTAATGTCTGGCAAAATTGGAACTAGTGCCACAGGGGGCGGAAACTTGTTATGACTCCAACCACTAGCTAAACAAAAAGGTGCTTGAATAAGCATTTCTTCTTTCGGAAAAGCAGCGTAACCCAAAATAACTTCCCAGCGATGCAACATCGAGCCAAATTTGTGATTTAGGAAGTAAACCCACACCCAGCGCTCGAAATCAATCGCCACATCCTGCCCCATTTCTGCTGCTAATTGTTTCAGCGCCTTGGTAACAATCTCTCGCCGAAGTTCACCTTGCTTTTCTACTTCCTGTCGTCGCTGTTTGTATTCATTTATTGCATTTGTATAAATTCTTTGCCAAACTTATGGTCGATCTAATATGGGTTTTGGCACTCCCATTAACTCTATAACCCGCATTTCTCACAAGCTTCAGGCGTTTGATAGAGCAGAGGAGCAGAGGGGCAGGGGAGCAGGGGAGAGTTCAATGTGCCAAGTTCAATCCCCTCTGCCCCTCTGCCCCTCAGCCC
>NZ_NOLK01000225.1:0-9378 GCF_002245985.1 Nostoc sp. 'Peltigera membranacea cyanobiont' 232 | reverse complement strand
CCCCATTCCCCATTCCCTTTGACTCTACGTAATAATTTGTCTTAGTGCTGACTGTAAATTAGGATATTTGTACTCAAATCCTGTTTCCACGGTGCGCTTAGGAAGGACTTGCTGACCTTCTAAAACTACTATAGCCCCGTCTCCTAAAAGAGCTTCGATCGCAAAACCCGGAACAGGCAACCAAGAAGGGCGATTCATTACTTGTCCCAAAGTTTGACTTAAATCTGCCATTCGCACTGGGTTAGGGGCAGTGGCATTGTATACGCCTTCTATTTCCGGTTTAGTTAAAGCTTGCATAATCAAGTTAACTACATCGTCTACGTGAATCCATGAGAACCACTGGCGACCACTACCAATGGGGCCACCAGCAAAGAGTTTGAAAGGTGGAATCATTTTACCTAAAGCACCACCATTGCCTAGAATAACCCCAAAACGCAGAATGACCAGCCGTACACCAGCATCTTTTACCTTTCTTGCTTCTGCTTCCCAGACTTGGCAGACTTGGGCGAGAAAATCGTTACCAGATGGGCTTGTTTCATCAAAGGTTGCCGTTTCACTGGTGCCGTAGTAGCCAATAGCCGAAGCGTTAATTAACACAGTTGGGAGACGGCGCGTTGCAGGGGTTCCCACGCCACTCCCCTCAACGGAAGGAACCTCCGCAAGGGGGTGGCTCCCCGTTGTAGCGACTTCTGTCTTGGGGTTAGCGTTGGTTATTGCTTCAACTATTTTTTGTGTACCTAACTTTCGGCTATTGAGGATTTCTTGTTTGCGTTCTGGTGTCCAGCGTCCTTCACCAATGGGTTCTCCTGCTAGATTCACTACACCATCACAACTAGCAATGACACTTTGCCAAGAACCAGAGGCGTTTGGTGTGTAGGGAACAATTTCTACATTGGCGAAAGCCTCAGATGGAAAAACCTTTTGAGCAAAAGCGGTGTTGCGAGTTAATACTACTATTTGATGACCTTTCCCGTGGAGTCGTTGTACCAAAAGACTACCGACAAATCCTGTTGCTCCAGTAATTGCTACTTTCATTTTCTATCTCAGCCAAACCTTTATTTTGACACTCCCACGGCTGTTAAACTCTTCGGTTCGCTCAATTTAACAAAAAGCCGTGAGATTCTTGCTTCATAGGGATTCCAATGAATTTACCCTCTTCCAAGAGAAGACGCGAAGCGGGAACAGCAAGCATCTTGACTGTCTGCCCGACGGCTGCACACCCTCTATATAAAGACGATGCTGTAATACCCGATCTCAAAACTCAAAAACTTTGCTTTTTTAATCACTTTTCGTTTAGATGCTTCGGTATTATAGGATGGACGGAGTGTTGCAAGGCGTGGGGCTATTATGGCTCGCTATACCTGTTCGTTTATTCTTTCTGTTGCTAGTGACCATCTCCAGCCGTTACTTGTAGAACTTCTACAAGACTGTCAGTTGGATATTCAATACCACACGGGCGATTACATTATCGCTCGTCAGACTCCTGGTAATGTGCCTTTTCCTAAATTGATCGCAGTAGAAGTATTGATTGATAAATCAAAATCTACTGAAACAGAAACCAAAATGAGTATTGTGATTAAAAATGAAGAATTACCACTCCAACTAGATAATTACTGCCGACAAATGTTTGAATTTATCAAGCAGGCTATTGAAAATAGCCGCCATTGGCATTTGATTGAAAGTCTTGCAGGATAGCTTGGTAATTGAATTGACAATCCCACGGCTTTCAGCCGTGAGAGTGTCAGAATTTGATTGGTAGTTAGAATTTAATCCCCCAGATCCTCTAAATCCTCGGCCATACCGGGGTTTATTAGTGTAATGTCGTACTCGCTCGAATCCGTTTGTCCCAAACGCTGAGTGTTTTTTAAAAGGTAATAAATGGCACGGACTTGAGGGCCAAAAACGATCTCGTCTTCATTTCTGAGATCGTGTGTTGGTATCTTACGTCCATTAATCATCAAACCGTTGGAACTAGCTTTACCTTTGGCATCGCCATCTACAATCCGGTAATAGTAGCTATGGCTATTATGCTCTCGTGGCAATCTTACTAATGTGGCATGGCGGCGGGAGACAAACTGCGACATCAAACGGATATTACATTCGCGGTCTCTACCTATAGAGTAGACGGGTTGCTCCAGAGAAAATTCTTTGCGACCTTGATCGTCTTCAATAATCAGTAGATGGTTTTCATTAGTTTCTGCTGCCATTGACAAATCGGTGGAAATGTGATAAATCAAGATTTGTTTAGTATCGTATTTTGCCATTTTCGCGCACCGTCAGTCTGTGGTGCTAATCTAAATAAGCTTTAAAATTGCATAATACCTTGAAAGAGTAGAACTTGGTCGTTCTACTCCAGTAGCTATGATAGCTTTTGTAAGTGCCTCAACAGGCTTTGTGATTTGTGTAAGTTTAACAAAATCTGCTAATAACTAATTCGTAGTGACGTTCTCTACAGGCAGTATCTCGTAGAGAACGTCACTACGAATTACGAATTGTTAACTTGAGATCGGAATAACTAAGATTTGTGAGGGGAAATTTTAGATGCAAAAAAAGTATTCTAAGGGTGATGAGCTAATCGCCGTAATAATATTGAGTTTGTGACGACGCTAACAGAGCTAAAAGCCATTAATGCAGCAGCACTAGATGGGTTAAGAACAAAACCCAGACTAGGGAACAAAACACCTGCTGCTAAAGGAATGCCAACTGTATTATATGCAAAAGCCCAGAATAAATTTTGGCGGATTTTTTTGAAGGTGGCGCGACTAAGCTGAATTGATTCGACGACATCGTTTAGGCGATCGCGCATTAGGATAATTTCAGCAGTTTCCATCGCCACATCTGTCCCGGAGTGTAAAGCAATTCCTACATCTGCTTGCGATAAAGCAGGAGCATCATTGATTCCATCTCCGACCATTGCCACAACGGACTGGGGATTGGATATTGGGGATTGGGCATTAGGCAGAATTTTTCCTAGTCGCCAGTCCCTAGTCCCCAATCCCTCTTTCTGGAGAGACTGGATTGCCGCCGCTTTTTTAGCTGGGGGTACACCCGCGATTACATCAGCGCTGTCTAATCCTAGTTGTTTGGCTATGGCGCTAGCTGCTTCTTTGCGATCGCCACTGAGCAACATTACCCGTAGACCCATCTGGCGCAACTTGTCTACAGTCGATTGGGCATCTGGTCTGAGGGGATCGGAAACAGCAATTAGCCCAGCTAAAGTTCCCCCAACTGCTACGCAAACGACTGTTTTTCCATCCGTTGCTAAATCCTGTGCTACCTGTTGTGCTGTTTCGCTAATGTCAATGCCGTGCCAACTCAACCAGTCCCAGTTACCTAACAATACAACCGTGCCCTCTACTACAGCAGAGATTCCCAATCCTGGTTCCGTGTGAAAGTCCACAGCCTCTGGAATAGATAACTGTTGCCGTAGTGCTTCTTGCTGAATCGCTTTTGCTAGGGGGTGGTGAGTACCGCTTTCTACGGCTGCTGCTAGTTGTAATAGAGATTGGGAATTCCTAGTCTTCAGTCCCCAGTCCCCAGTCCCCGATCCCTCAATTAACAGACAATCTGTAACAATGGGATTACCTGTGGTCAGAGTGCCAGTTTTATCAAATACTACAGTGTCTAACTGGTGGACTTTTTCTAAAACATCGCCGCCTTTGATTAACAAACCCCTCTCTGCGCCCATAGCAGTCCCGACCAGAATGGCTGTTGGGGTGGCAAGTCCTAAAGCGCAGGGACAGGCGACCACCATAACTGCGATCGCTAGTTTTAAGCTGATTAATAGGGGAGAGTGGGGAACTTGATGTGTAGCGTGACCCATCATTTCCATACCACCAGACATGGTGATATCAGTCCAGATGTGAGTGCCAAAAAAGTACCAAAAGACAAATGTGAATGCAGATGCTGTCAATACCCCGTAGGTAAAGTAACCAGCTACTGTATCCGCTAATTTCTGTACTGGGGCTTTCCGAGTTTGGGCGGCTTCTACTAAAGCGACAATTTGAGCTAGAGTTGTATCACTTCCAGTCCGGGTTGTCTGAATAGCGATCGCTCCTGACTGGTTTAGTGTCCCCCCTGTCACCAAATCTCCCGGTTGCTTAATTACTGGCACGGCTTCCCCAGTCAACATGGATTCATCGACTGTTGTTTGACCAACCACGACTTCACCATCGACAGGGATTTTATCACCAGGCAGCACTTTTAACCATTCACCAACCCGCACCTGTTCAGCAGGAATCTCTACACTAGAAGATCCCACTCCGTCTTTTTCTGGGTTAGCAATCAATCGCGCTACCTGTGGCTGGAGTGCTAGCAATTTTCTAAATGCAGCAGCAGCGCGACCTCTAGCTTGTTGTTCTAATGTCTTTCCTAAAATAATAAAGCCCAGCATCATTACTGGTTCGTCAAAGAAGCACTCCCAACCCAATTGGGGAAACAGCAGCGCTACTAAACTAGCAATGTAGGCTGTCAGCGTTCCTAATCCGATCAGAGTGTTCATGTTAGGCGCATTTCGCCGCCAGCCCAGCCAGCCATCCACTAAAATCGGGCGACCGGGAATTAATAGCGCCACTGTTGCTAGTCCACAGTGAAACCAGATGTTATTTAGTAGTGGCAGCACTGAGCTACCAAGATTACCAAAATGTCCACTTCCCGACAATAACAGCAATATTGCAGCGATCGCCAACTGCCTTAAAGAAGACTGCATTTCTCGGCGTTGTCGTTCTGCTGGGTCTGATAAGGTAGACATCTCGCCTACTACTGTGCCCCTAGCTTTTCGGGGTTGAGTCGGGAATCCAACGGCTGTTAATCGCTGTGCTAGTGCATCTGCATCTACCGCACCAGTTTCTGACTCTACAACTGCTACCTCTGTGGCCAGGTTCACACAGGCACTCTTGACTCCTGGATGTTGGGTTAGCTGTCGTTCTACCGCATTCACACACCCAGCACACTTCATGCCCCCAACATCGAGAATAATTTTCTCTATGATTGGGTCAAGTTCTGGGCCTAGCTTAGTTTTTGGGACAAGTTGCATGGCTTGTGTTTAGATTCGCTACAGAAATTCAACGCCTGACAAAAAGCGTCTCTAATTTGAGCGTAGGCGAAATATGGAACTACGACTGTATGTCAACCCTATTAAATTTCTTAATTTATCGTACTTCGCTGAAGGTCAATGACGGCTCCAGCGTAAATAAGTCACATAGATAATAGCTACCACTTGCATTGGCGCGATCGCAATCAGGCTTTTTAAGAAATAGTTGATTTCCAAATGAGACATAACGCTGAAATACCCTATGCCTAACAAGAAGAACATTGCCCAGTTAAGCTGTTTAGGTTTGAAAATGAGCATATCAATAAAAATAAATAATCAGAAGTAGAAGTGGCGAACTACTGCTATCTCCTGCAATAACAGCCTTCTTACACTAGAACCAGCCCTGTTTATTCACAAAGTAGGTATTTACAAATTCTTCAGGCGACTTATTCAAGTAGATCATGCCTTCAATTAAACCCACAAGTAGCATAATTACCAAGGAAATGCCGTAGGTAAAAGAACCCCCGACTACAGAAATCACCAACATAATAAAGCCTTCTGGAGCATATCCTAGAATAAATTTATGAATCCCAAATCCTCCCAGGATAATGCCACAGTAACCAGCGAGAAGTTGTTTGGTAGGGTGAGTGGGGTTGAGATTTGCCATATTAAGTGCTGCTCCTTGGTAAGTGAGGTATAAAAATAAAGTCTTTATTGGCATAAAAGCAAGTATAGTTACTCACCTAATAAATAGATTTTTAATTTTTAAGTGCAAGTAAGCCCGAAGATAAATAGCCAAAATCAGCGTACTTATACTTTAGAGGGAACGCTAAAATATTTTGCGGCATAGGCTGAAAATCTGGCGTTCCTTAATAAATTTTGCTGGATTTGACGATCGCAAACCCTGGTGCAGCAGTTTTGCAGATTTTTAGATCGGACATTTTTTTTGAGAAGAATGAACCTTAAGAATCAGCAAAAACTACTACACCACTTTTTACAAGTCCATCAGTATTATTTCCGGATTTTTTTCCGATGGCTTCCAGTGGGCGTAGAAATACCATCGCACCAATGATGAAACTAGTTATTGGCTAAAATCATTCGGATGAGAATAAATGCTTAACTAGATATTTTGATTGTCTATGTTAACAGCATTCTTTGATTTGCTTTTGCCATGATCTGACATTGGCTTTTCAGATAGTATTTATGCTTGTGACCAATTATTACTAGAAAGTTGTTCTTACATAAGCAGATAAAATCAGATATTTACGATTTTAGCAACAGTAATTTTGCAGTGTCAATTGCTACCTAATACGAACAAACTTAATAATGTACCACTATTCCAGAGGCTGTGAAGGAGCATAGGAGCAAGGAGATTGCGCGATCGCGTATAAACGACCCCTAAAACAATCCCTAATGCAGTGAGAGGAAGAATTTCCGACAAGCTGAGGTGAGCGATCGCAAACAACAAACTACTGATCAAAATCGATCCCCACACGGGTAAGTAGCGAGTTAGAGAGGGTAACAAAAAGCCCCGAAATAGGATTTCTTCAAAAAATGGAGCTGCGATCGCGGCTGTAGAGAAAAATATGCCCAGTGCTATACCATCTCGGCTTTCTAGAGCTAGTTGCAACAGGGGGTTACTACCACCCTGTCCTTGCCATAGCTGTTGATTAATCAAAGATACCACCACAACTATAGGTAAAGCCGTGCAATAGCCTCCCAGTCCCCACCAAAACCAATTATCTTGAAAACGGAAGCGAAACCAGAATTCCGGTAACGGGAAAAACGGCTTAAGAGAGAAATACAGCACTAACAGCGCACCTAACGCCACCAATAGGTAACTAACCAAAACAGAAAACGCCTGAAGTCGGACATCAACAATAGGACGCGGGATGGGTAGCACCGATATTACCAAGGGCACAAAAATTTGCCCCATAAAGAAAAAGCCTACAATAAAAACCTGCAAAACCGTTTCACCATCCCAAGGCGTTGACCAAGGGACATCAGCATTTTGAGCTAATAACGAGGTTTTTCCTTTCAACAAGCGTTGAGCAAATAATAAAATCAGCAGTATTAGACCAATTAAAGCTGCCAAAGTGGGAATAGTCCCAATAACGGCTAATTTCAACACTGCTTGAGCCGCAGACTCTTGTTGTGCAGCTTTAACTGCTGATAAAGCGTCTTCTCGTTGCTGGAGTTGGTATAGCTTAACCAAAGCATTTGAGCGAAACCAACCTTCTAAATTCTTTTGAATCCGTTCTTGAGCATTTTGAAGTAAACGGGGAGGATTGCTCCACAGTCCACTTAATACAGAGGCCGTTTCCCCAAACTCTGGATTGATATTTGAGCGTTGTTGTAATTCGCTCCAAGTTTTGAGGGCTGTATCCGTTTGTCCTTGCTGTGCTTGTAAAATTCCCAGGCGCAAGTCTAATTCAGCCAGTAATTTCTGGAGTTGTTTGAGGGACTGCTGTAACTGTTTCTGTCCCTGTTTAGAGGTTTTAGTTGTGGGAGGAGCGTCAGGTAGAGGTTTCGGAAGTGTGGGAGTTATTTCAGCTTGAGAGCTTAATTGTGCAAGTTTGCTATTAACTTTGTCCAAATTAGCTTGAACTGATTGACGCGCCTCTTCATACTGCTTTGTGGAGCTTTCCAGGGGTTGATCGCCAAGTATGGCTTCCCGAATCGCCTGGAGATTGTCATCGCTGCTATCTTTTGATTGCCAAGCTTGGGCTTGGAGAGCAATATTAGTTTGGTATAATTCTAGGCGACTTTGGAACTGAGGTTCTTGCCAACTACTGAATAAAGACGAAACTGCCAACAGAACTGCGATCGGTGTCAGTATAAAAATTAAAATTAACCGCTTGAGTGTCATCTATCCCCCTTTGACTAACAGTGGAGAGCGCGTCCCCCTTGGGAATTATCGCAATAAAAAGTCAGAGGTGGATAGATATCATCAATATTATAAGTTTGCTATGAATGTGCATAGGCGTAGCCCGTCGTAGATATCGCACCGACCATGTTAAATTACAACCCATTGCACT
Source organism: Nostoc sp. 'Peltigera membranacea cyanobiont' 232 (assembly GCF_002245985.1). Taxonomy (NCBI): domain Bacteria; kingdom Bacillati; phylum Cyanobacteriota; class Cyanophyceae; order Nostocales; family Nostocaceae; genus Nostoc; species Nostoc sp. 'Peltigera membranacea cyanobiont' 232. The sequence goes on along the minus strand of NZ_NOLK01000225.1, from coordinate 1,308 downwards.
GCTTACCCTCCGCCGAGGATCTGCCCGATTCTGACGATGAACCTGTGGATAATCAACTACAACATTTGATTCCTGGCTTGCTAGAAGGCATCTTAGCTTGGCTGTGAGCAACTCGGATGGATTGGTTTTTTGGCGTTGATATGGGGATATATTACGATCCCGAATGACCGCCGATTGTGCCCGATGGGTTTTTAAGTTTAGGAGTCGAGCGAGTTTTTGATGAAAACTTGCGATTAAGTTATGTGTTGTGGGAAGAAAAGGTGATGCCAATTATGGCGCTTGAGGTTGTTTCTCACAGACGGCGTGGGGAATACACCAGTAAAAAGAAACTTTATGCTGAGATGGAGATTTTATATTATGTTGTCTACAATCCCCAACGCCGGAGAAAACCACCTTTAGAAGTTTATCGCTTTGTAAATGGTGAATATGTATTGCAGCCAGGAAATCTCGTTTGGTTATCAGAGATAGGTTTAGCAATTGGTTATGAACGGGGAACCTATCAAGGAATTACGCGGAATTGGTTGTATTGGTATGACAAACAAGGAGTCAGATATTTAGCACCAGAAGAACTTGCGATCGCTGCCGAACAACGCGCCGACAGGCTGGCGCAAGAATTGCGAAAGTTGGGGATAGATCCAGATTCTTTGAGTTGATTTGGTTCATTCAGATAAACCTAGTCTTTGCTTGACAGATTGCCAGGTTGAACCTTGGTTTGGGTTTTGGCGATGCATCTCCAAGCGTCTATCTAATTCGAGTTTTTGCTCATCGTTGAGAGGAACTTCATCGGGTGTAGTAAGAATGCTATCCCATAATTCCTGGGCAAGCTGTATACGTTCAGATACACTTAGTTCGGAAATATCGATTTTTAATATGGGGTGCATGGTTGTTGTTCAAATAGTTGCTCAATATAGATAATCTTATGCGATCGCCTTTTGGACTCAAACAAGCAATATATTTCGATTGTTTGCTCTTTTTGATACATTATTACCACTGTTAGATTAGAGTAGTGCATTAGACAGAGTGTGACTTCGTAATTAGACTCAATGACAAACATTCAGATTAAAGAACGCAAAGTTGTTGAACTTCATCCCCATCCAAAAAATGACAGTATTTACGGCGACGAAGATATTGAGCAATTAGCCCAAGATATTAAAAGGTCTAAATGGATCAAACCGCTTATTGGGGTAAATATAGCGAAGCTGTCACCAGGGGCAAGATAGCCTGAAAGTATTGCGGTGAAAGACTTTCAGACTACAAGGTTCTCAGATATACGAACAAAGCGTATTTTTAGACACATTCACCCCGTCT
>NZ_NOLK01000224.1:0-9489 GCF_002245985.1 Nostoc sp. 'Peltigera membranacea cyanobiont' 232 | reverse complement strand
TTTCTCTCCCACCATTTTCATGATTATCATTATTGTATTATTCTCTCGGCAAGTATACTACACAATAATTGTTCAAGGTCGCGGATGCTTTAAGGCTGACAAGATAATATTTTTAACCTCTAATTCCATTTGGTTTGCGTTCTCTCATATCGCTTTTAGTCTAAACTCCAGTATTGATAATAGTGAAACTTATCTTTATCAGGATATTGGTTATACCCAAAGTAAATGGGTAGCCGAAAAACTTGTTTGGATTGCTAAATCTAGAGGAATCCCTGTGACAGTTATTAGATCCGGATTTTTAATGGGTCATCTGCATACTGGTGTAACTAATACAGATGACTACATATCTCGATTGATCAAAGGTTGTATTCAAATAGGTAGTTTTCCATATCTTGTCAAGCAAAAACAAGATTTAATTACTGTTGATTATGCCAGTAAAGCTATTGTTCAAATATCTAAGAGAAAAGAATCTTTAGGAAAATCCTTTCATTTAGTTCCTTTAGCATCGCAAAATATTGATTTAACTAGATTATTTGAGATGATATCAATTTTTGGATACCAACTGCGAAAAGTGCCTTATGACCAATGGACAAATGATTTAATCAATCAAGCTAGATACTCTCAGAAAAATCCTTTATTTCCTTTAATACCCATGTTAACTGAAAAAGTCTATCAAGGAATGACTGCATGGCAGCTATATCAAAACACTCCTGATTTAGACTGTCGTAATACACTTGAGGCAATTGCCGATACTTCCATTTATCCTCCATCAATAAATACTGAATTAATCAGTAAATATTTAGCTTATTTTCAACGTATTGGATTTTTAAATATGGAGTTTGTCTAGTAGATATATCTTTTGTTTTTTAGATAGTTAATACTCATTCATATATCAAGTAGCCAGAAATAGTTTATCGAAGAAAGGCAGAGGGCAGGAGGCAGAAGGGATTTATCCTATCAGTCAATAATTAAATATTTAAGTATTTCTGGCAATGCCTGTAAATATTAAAAGAGTTAGATTCTAAGTATTCATCAATGTAGGATTTTAATATGCATTTAACAGAGCAAGAATTATTAATCTATGAAAATCAAGGATTTCTTTTATTGCCAGAATGCTTTTCTCGCGCCGAAGTTGAAATTATGAAAGCAGAATTATCTACGCTATCAGTAGAAACATCCCCCCAAAAAATTCTTGAGAAAGATGGTAAAACTGTACGTTCTTTTCATGGTTCACATACGAAAAATAATGTTTTCAATTGTCTAACAAGACATCCATTGCTCGTTTATCCGGCAATGCAAATAGTTGGAAGCAAAGTATACATATATCAATTCAAAGTTAATATGAAGGCAGCATTTAGTGGCGATATTTGGAAATGGCATCAAGACTATATTTACTGGTACAAGGAAGATGGGATGCCAAAACCAAAAGTAGTTAATGCTATGTGCTTATTGGATGATATGAACGAATTTAATGGCCCATTATTTGTCATTCCTAGTTCCCATAAAGAAGAAATGATTGATGTTACGACTTATAAAAATAAGGTGGAAACTACAAATTCTAATAGTCCTAGTGACAGCAATGAGTGGATATCGAGTTTTAGTGCTAATTTGAAGTATTCTCTAAGCCAGGAATTAGTTACTAATCTAGTATCAAAGTATGGAATTACTTTTATAAAAGCAGCGGCGGGTTCAGTACTATTTTTTGATAGTAATATTGTACATGCTTCATCAAATAATATCTCGCCATTTGGGCGCTCTGCTGTGATTATTACTTATAACAGTATTGAAAATACTCCTTTACCAGTTCAAAATCCGCGACCAGATTTTCTTGTGAGTCAAGATTATCGACCAGTTACTCCTCTAGCACCTGATGAGTTATCTCAGTTTTATAGTGTCAAGATTTGTACTTCAAATCCCTAACTACATAACCATTTCCCACGCTATATGAGCAACAAATAATCCCCCTGCTAACCATTGCAACTCCCAAAGGAAATAGATACCAAAGGTCAATTGCTTCAGTGTGGGCGATCGCTTCGATTGTTGACCAAGGTATTTGCATTCCAAATGGATCTAAAAATAGTACGGCACGATTAGACCGTCAATTTTACCATATAATGTTTTTAAATAACTAATTGATGCTCTAGAACAAATTCTTAACAGAGCTAAAATTGAAGCACTAGATCGACTAGATCATTCAATTGAAATTCTCAATCAGGGTTTAAAAAATTTAATCGAAGAAACTTCTAAACATAACAAAGAATAGTACTTAGTTCGCGAATGATATCCGCCAAGCAATCCCCCCTTTCCACATCCCGTGAAAAGTTATATCTACTTACTTACTGAAAGTTCGATTATGAACTCAGTTCCTTGTCCTGGTACTGACTGACAACTTATTTTACCCCCATGTTTTTCTACAATAATTGTGTAGCTAATAGATAATCCTAAACCAGTACCTTTACCAATAGGTTTGGTAGTAAAGAAAGGATTAAAAATTTGAGAAACTATATCTGATGTCATACCAGAACCATTATCAGCGATGCGAATTGCCAACAGATTTTCTTCTAATAACCCAGTAGTGATTTTGATATAACCTGGATTGAGTTCAGCTTGTTCTAATGAACGCTGAGAGTTATAATCTTCCAACGCATCAATAGCATTAGCTAATAAATTCATAAATACTTGATTTAGCTGACTTGGATAACAATCTACTAACGGTAAGGAACCATAATTTTTGATAATTTGAATCTTAGAATTGACTGATTCTGTTTTTAGTCGATGTTGCAAGATTAGCAAGGTGCTATCAATACCTTCATGAATATTCACTGGCTTCATTTCTGCTTCATCCAGACGGGAGAAGTTACGTAAGCTCAGAACTATCTGGCGAATACGATCGGCTCCAACCTTCATTGAAGATAGCAATTTGGGTAAATCTTCAAGCAAAAATGGTAAATCTATCTTCTCTTGTTCTGCCAACATTTGAGGAGTCAGATTCGGTGATAAATTTTCATAAATTTTCATAAGATACAACATATCCTCAATATATTCACTAGCATGAGAAATGTTGCCGTAAATAAAATTAATTGGGTTATTAATCTCATGAGCTATACCAGCAACCAATTGACCTAAACCAGACATTTTTTCTTTTTGAATAATCTGTAACTGTGTTATTTTTAGTTGCTCTAGTGTAAATTCTAATTGTTGTGCTTGTTCTTCCAAACGCACATTCTTTTCATATAATTCCTGTGTTCTCTCTTCTACTTTCATTTCCAGATTTTTGCTGTAATTCTCTAACTGCTGGTTAGCTTGTTGGAGATTATCATTTAGTTTAGATAGATTAGTATACAGCTTGGCATTCTCGATAGAAATGGCTGCTTGAGACGCAAGAATTTTTAAAACTTCTAAGCGTTCAGTAGTAAATGCATTCGTTGTTAAGTTATTTTGCAGATACAGAATTCCAATAAGTTTACTTTGATGAATTATCGGTATACATAAAACGGACTTACATTTATTCTCAATAATATAAGGATCTCTAGTAAATTTTCCTTCAGAGCTAGCATCACCAATAACGACACTTTCCTCCGTTATTCTCACGTAGTTGAGTATAGATATTGGTACGTATAGACTATTATCTAAGGACATGGAAGTTTCTAACAACATCTCATCTTTATTAACTCCCACAAATGCTTCTATTAGCATTTGACCATTTTTCTCTAAAAGGAGGCAGCTAGTTTGTGCCCCAGCATTTTCCATAACAATTTTCATCAACTTAGCTAGCAATTCATCTAGCATGATTTCACTAGAAATAGCTTGCGAAGCTTTAAAAACTGTAGATAAATCAAAAGATGCCAAATTATTGATCTTGTTTGAAGTAGTTGACAGGCTAGCTTTCAAACTAGATGATTCATGATTTATTCTTAATGGGCAGTAATCAGGGTATTTTGACTCTAAATCACTAACTTTTGCGATCGCTCCCCAACGTATATAAGCATGATAAGATTCTCTAAGGTAGAATAATGCCTGCTGATCTCTACCACGGTAAAAGTAAAATTCTGCTGCTAACTCGTTGGCTAGTGCTTCTTCTTGAATATATCCTTGTCCTTTTGCCCCTTGTATAGCTAGATCATAATACTCCATAGCTATAAAGGGTTGCCCTAAAATGCGTGATTTTTCTGCCTCCACCAGATCAAATTTATGCTGATAGTTAGTAGGAGCATGATCAGCCCATAACCGCATTTTTTCCTGATTGCCATTAATAACAGTCAGATATTCTTGTTGAATCTGAGGTTCAGCATTTGGATATAAAGCAATTAGAGCTAGTGAATAATATAGATTGTGGATGCCAACTGTCATCATCCCCATCACACTACCTGTATATTCTGAAGCCAATTTGGCATTATCAATTGCTTGAGTGTAATCTTGAAACAAGTAAAAAAGAATCAGTTTAGCAACATAAGCAGCAAATAACGAAGTAGCATTATTAGTACTTTTTAGATACGGCATCATTGCTATTTCATTAAAACTATCACCAACTAAAAGATATTTATTTTCCGAAATTCCTTGGAGATTAATTACTAGCTGATGCCAAATTTTAATATAGTTTATAGGAAAATATAGTTTAAATTTTTCTAATATCTTAATATATGATGCTTGCTGATGAGCCACTGATTCAAGTTGTTCTCCTCTAAAAAATATGTGACCACAATAATGGACAGAGCAATAGCCAGCGTATTCTAAATCTCCAATTTCTAACGCGCTTTGAATTCCTTCTTGCAACGGAGTAATTGTTTCTCTAAGATGCTCTTTCCAATGAATGGTAAAACCATAAAATGGTGCGTATACTTTACTTTTAAGTTCAATATCTTGGAACTTACCTAATATTTGCCAAGCTATTTGACCAGAGCGATATCCAGCATCAATATTTTCCAGATAGCCACACAATAGCATCCCATAATAAGCGTATCCGTGAGCCGCTAAAGCTGAATGACCATGTTCAATACAGAGATTGACGACAGTCAAGATTATCTGGGGAAAAGTTGCCTTTGTCGGGTTAGTAATAAAAGCAGCACCAGCAATAGTAACAAGGATTTTTAAAGCTGCCAGTATACAAGGATCGGGAGCATCCACTTTTGGAAGATATACAAGTTCTGTGAGAATATAAGAACAGATAAAATAGTGTGCATAACTAACTATGAGTCAGGATAAACAAGAACGGATAAAAGCCTGTTTAAAAGAGTTGGCAACACTGTTATATGAAGAAGTAGACAAAAGTAAGCTGACAGACCTTGAAGGTATAGAAAAAACAGTACGGAGCCAAATGTTAGAACTAGTCAGCCCAGAAATAGCCCTTTTTTTATCGAACAAAAAACGGGAACAAAAGTAGGTAAAACGAGGAAAATAAAAAGTTTGGTGGGAGAACTGACTCTTAAAGCCAAACAGCTAGAGAGACTGGGAGTCAAGCCCAGAACTAGGTTAAGTCCATTGCTTCAAAAGTGCTGTTTGAGGCTATCAGCTAACGAATCATACCAAAAAGCAGAAATTGAGATTGAGGCATTGACAGGAGTAAAAGTTGGTCACTCAACACAACAAAAACTAGTTCTCGAACAAGATTTTCAACTACCGCTAGCATTGCAAGCAGTTTCAGAAGTAAGTGTAGATGGTGGAAAAGTCCGACTCAGAGGTAAACCCAAAGCAGGCTGTTACTGGCGAGACTATAAAACCGTTCGATTGCAAGGAATTTACTATGGTGCATTTTTTGATGACAATCAATCATTAGTTGATTATGTTAATAGTCAGCGTCTGGTTAACCCGTTAGTTTGTTTGGGAGATGGGCATGATGGCGTGTGGAATCTGGTCAAAGAGTTTGGTCAACTCGATAATTTTCAGCGTTGGGAAATATTAGATTGGTATCATCTCAAGGAAAATCTTTATAAAGTCGGTGGTTCTTTAAAGCGACTCAAAGCTGCTGAAACTTTTTTATGGGATGGTCAAGTAGAAAAAGCTAAAGCTTTATTTGAACATTGTCGAGGCAAACAAGCTAAGAACTTCATTGCCTATCTTGAAAAACATTGCTCCCGCATTGTTAACTATAACTATTACCAAGCTGAACAACTTTGTTCTATTGGTTCTGGTGCGGTTGAGTCTGCGATTAAACAGATTGGCGCTAGGATTAAAATTTCTGGCGCACAGTGGAATGTTGAGAGTGTCAACCAAATTCTTTCTGTTCGTTGTGCTTATCTCAATGGTTTGCTTGCTATTTAAGTGTTTCTGCCAAAAGTGGATGCTCCCCAAGGATCTTTGACAACTGGAAAATTTTCTAAATCTTCAAGCTGAGGTAAATTAGCTATAGTACTTTGCTTATTTGGTGCCGCTGACAGAGGAACCCCCAACTTTGCAAGCGCCTCTAATCCAATATCAATGGCTTTAAGCATCTGATTTTGAGCCATATAAAACTGGATTTGTAATTGATAAGCTTTGACTTTATCCAGCAGATTATTAGCATTATGTAGAATAGTTTCAGTTAAGATGGCTGCTCGTGTAAAATTAGTAGTTAAGTACTCTACTTCTACGCTTTCTAGGTGAAGTGTTAGCATCAAGTCATAGTTATTTTCCCAACTCGATGGTGTAAGCAATTCTAGTCCAACTGTTGAATAGTTAAGGGCAGCTTCATAAGCTGATGATGCTTTTGCTTTTTGGCTAGCTATGAGATTTAATTTCGCTAGCCGATCTTTTTGAGATTGATCGCAAATAAATTCAGTACTAAAATTTAAGTGGTTAACAATATTAAAAATATTTTCTTCAATTTCCTCTGTTTGGTAAGATTTTAGAATTAATTGCCCAATTTTCAGATGAGTTTGTTTTTTTTCCGATTCTGGAATCAGGGAATAAGCTGCTTGCTGGATGCGATCATGCAAAAATTTATATGAAACTTTTAATTCCTGGCATCCTAATGATATAAGTATATCTTTATCAAAAAACAGTGGAGCTTTATAATTGTCGCTCAAGGGGATAATTAGATTTACTTTAAGTGCTTCCCATAATTCAGAAGCGGTTTCTGACTGAGATTTTTCATTTACAATTGCTAGAATATCTATGTTAAATCGATTGCCAATACAAGCAGCTAATTTTAAAACCTGTTGTGTCTTCATCGGCAATTTTTTTATATTTCTCACAATCAATTCTACGGCATCATAATCTGTAATTCCAATGGTTTGAATTTGATTGATTTCCCACTGCCATGTTCCACTATTAAAGTCAAAATTTAATAGATTTTCTTGATACATAGTTTGGAACAACTGAGTTAAGAAAAAAGGATTACCCTGAGTTTTATGAAAAATAAATTCAGCTAGTATTTTGGTTTTTTCTGTTACAGTATGAAGTGTATCAATTATTAATTCATGAACATCCTTAATATTTAAAGGCTTTAATGTAATAGTATTTATAATTGTTCCTGCTTTTTTGATTTCATTCAACGTCTGATTCAAATAATGACTTGATATAACTTCGTTATCTCGATAGGCACCAATCATCAAAAAATATTGGCTATCATCAAGCATCAGCATTTGAATAAATTTTAGAGTTGCTACATCTGCCCATTGTAAATCATCAAAAAATAGAACAAGTGGGCGTTCTTTTTGAGTAAATACTTGAATAAACTTTTGAAACACTCGATTAAAGCGGTTTTGGGATTCAATTACTCCTAATTGTGGCACAGATGGCTGTTGACCTACAATTTTTTCAATCTCAGGAATAACATCAATAATAACTTGACCAGTTTCACCAAATGCTTCTAAAAGTCGCTGTTTCAAAACAATTATTTTTTCAGAACTTTCTGTTAATAACTGTTGGGTTAGCTCTTGAAATGATTCAATTAAAGCCGTATAAGGAATATTTCGCTTAAATTGATCAAATTTACCAGAAATAAAATATCCACATTGTTGGAGAACAGGTTTATGAATTTCATTAACTAAGCAAGATTTCCCAATCCCTGCATAACCTGCAACTAACATCATCTCACTTCTACCAATACTGACTCGCTCAAAAGCTGACATGAGAGATGCTACTTCTTTTTCGCGTCCATAAAGTTTTTGAGGTATTGTGAATTGGCTAAATTTATCTAACTTACCAGGAATAAAATTTTCGATTTTACTATTATTTAATAATTGCTTAAAACAAATCTCTAAATCTGCTTTCAGCCCTAAACCACTTTGATATCTTTCTTCAGCAGTTTTAAACAATAGTTTCATTACAATATTAGATACAGCCTCCGGAATTTCTGGGTTTATGTGATGAGGGGGTATCGGCTGTTTGGCAATATGAGAGTGAATTATTTCTAAGGGATCGCTGCAATTAAATGGCAACTTATTAGTCAACAATTCATAAAAAGTTACACCTAAAGAGTAAAAGTCTGTGCGGTAATCAATCGTCCTATTCATACGACCTGTTTGCTCTGGAGACATGTAAGCAAGCAGAAATGTTGAATTATGATACAAAACTTTACATACTTAGTTGCACTAACTCTAAAAAGTCTAAAATAGTCAACATGACATCATCTCCTCAAACCAATGAACATAACTGATTTTCTGACACATACAAGATTGTAAATAGCGGAATTTATCTAATAGCGTATGTCCCCATTGTTGTGGGATAGATAATATTTGTAAAATTAGATAAGCTATTAAACTAACGTAAATTTGTATGGTGATACCATTGACGTTCTTAGTAATTAACTTGTCAAGTTTTAAATGCATTTTTAAAAACTTCCACAATAGTTCGACTCCCCAACGTAATCGATAAATGTCCCTAATTTCATCATCAGTAACTGCTGCATTTCCTGACTCAGGTAAATTAGTTACTAAGCGAAACTCAGTTTTAGTTTCTAAATCACAAAAATTAATCACTCTATAAGCTTGAGCATCATCAGATGCACCAACTTTAACCAACCCAGTTGATTCCTCAAATTCTAGTTTCCAATTATTTTTTATCCTCAAGACAAAATATTTGTTTTCTTGTACTAATTCTTGAATAAATTTTAATCCAGCAAAACCCCTATCCATTACCCCAACGGCATTTATTGGGAGACTAGACATCATTTTAGAACCAAATTTATAATCATGGTCATGTCCAAAGTTTATGAAGTTATCTGATGGACTTCCAGTAGCTAGATTTAGAGAACTAAAAAGTTTTACTTGATGGTGTCCTAGTATCCATAACAACTTACTGGTGAGAGTGATAATTGTTGAATCAATTGGACAAATTGCATATTTATCGTGTAACTTTTTTTGAACTTTCTTCTGTACTAATTCATTTAATTTTTGGTAAATTTCTTGAAACGGTTTTTGGCTTCGATGTAAATTTGCTTTTGAGCTGCGATCGCTATTTTTTGTAGAGGCTGTGAAATGGAAGCGATAACGGTGGAGGGTTGCCCAAAAAGTTTTTGAAGGTAGAAAAAGCTTACTCGTCTGTGAAATACTTTTTTTGAGACGAGCAAGC
>NZ_NOLK01000223.1:0-9516 GCF_002245985.1 Nostoc sp. 'Peltigera membranacea cyanobiont' 232 | reverse complement strand
TTTGGCACAGGTTGTATCTTCTAAGGAATATTATTTAGATTTTTGTATTAAATATTCGTTGTATACGTAAGATTTTATTAGCGATCGCTCTCCAGGTGGGGTCATCTCACAAAATCGCATTGCTCCCGTGGGCAAGATACTGACAGGCTTCATCAATAAATAGAATATCATAAGCCTGTAAATCGTTCGCCATTTTATACAATGAGTCTACAGTAATACTCAGTGCTTTGGCTTTAGCCCAGTCACCGCAAGAGATAGCTGAGTACATTGCAGTTTGTAAGCGATCGCTAAGATTTTTCAGTAAAGTAACCCGATGCCCGTTGTTCAAAAAGCTCAAGTCTGGGTTATCTCTTCTAATCATTGCCAAAATTTCGGTCTTACCTGTTCCCATGTCAGAAGCCAAACCCACTAACCCCGATTGAGGCAGTGAGCGGATGACTGTGGAAAGATAGCGAGTATTAACGATAATATTAGGTTTGAATTTGCGAAGCCCCCTGGCACGATTCATGAAAAACCTTTGGTTTAACTCGCTGATTCTCAAGGCATCAGCAATCATGGTGGCGACGGCTTTCTCGGCTTTCTTGCCCAAAGCCACAACCCAATCGTCAATTCCTTTTTCTGGGCCAGGGAGTAATGCCACTTCACATTGACAGGCAAGTTGGAGAATAACTTGACAGGTGCGACGAGTAGCAGCAAAAACCTGCTGTTTGGTTTTGGCTTTAGTTTCGTAGTCGAAAAGGATAACGAATTTGCGACCCTTTTGCGCCATTGGGACTAAATCGGGGTGCAGGTATTCCAAGTCTTCCTTACCAAATCGACCGTTCCAGATTCCAGGGAGGGCGATCGCTACATAACCCAAAGTTAGGAGACAACCTGTCTTTTTTTCTCCCTCTGTAAGAAATACAGGGATGCAGGGGTGAACCATGACCCAAGCCCAAAACCCCAGTGCTTCACCATCTTCGGTAACGGTAATATGCTCTGGCATCGGCACGTCATAGCGCAGGGCAATCAACTTCCAGATGTGGAGGGGAACTCTGAGATAGGTGACACGGTTAGGGGTTTTTGGTGGTGATTCGTATTTGACAGGTTTTTGAGTTTGCTCGTTTGTAGTCTTGTCCCATTCGAGTCTTGGGCAATCGGGTTTCATCCTTCCCCAGTCCATCGGTAGCCAGTCATTGAGAGGGTCAAGTCCACTAACCCACCATGCGCCCGACTCTGCATGAGCATATCTTTTCAAGTAGCCATCACGCAATCGCCCATCGTTACGTCGGGCAGTTTGGGGGAGAGCGTATAAAAGGTACTCGTATACTTCCGAGCCACTGAGAGAACGTACATTTAGGGCAGTGAGTTTGGGGTCAACGGCAGAATTGACTACCCATTCATGCCAGTGGTTTGGAGCTAGCTGACTATTGGGATTTTGATGTGTATCAACGCATAGGCTCTTGGTAGGAGGCACAACGCTGGGGGAAATAAGAGGAATTGGGGTAAGGGGTAGAGAGTTTTTGGGAAGAACTCCCCCAAGCTCCCCTGCTTTTTCAAGTGGATCAATTATGTTGATCGCATTAGCAGCATCACCCTGGTCTGATGGCGGAGGCAAAATTAGATGATGTTTTGTCAATTCGTAATCGTCAATGATCAAATCAAAAACAGATGCAATCTCTTGTGCAGTTTCTTGGTTGAGAAGAGAGTAAGTGATTTTTTGACGAGTATAGGGTTGTCTTGATTTGCCGTAATTGGCATCTAGTAAGCGACGGCGTTTTGCTTCTCCCATGATTTAACTCCTTGAAAGTGAGTGAAAATGAATCGAATTGGTCTGATATTTTCAAAGGACGGACAGCGCAAAAAATCTTGATGAAGAAGAGGTATTGGTAAAAACCGAGGGGAATTTAAGGAATTTCCTGGTTGAGGCTCTTGAGATGTGTTCGGCAATATCTCCCCTTCTCCTACCCCCTACCAAGAGCCTCTTCTTTGAGCTTTAGTAGTACACACGAACTAGTTCACGGAATTATACATGATGAAAGAGAATCACAATTATTTCCCCCCGGTGTGTGGTCGAAATGTGAGATTAATACGTGTGCTAACGACAATGTTTGTTTTGGGAACTTGGTGAAGATGTGTAGACTGACAGCCAGGGTGCATTACAAGTAAGCTCCCGTGTTCCAGCCAGAAGTCGGTTGGTTTGCCATCTCTCGGTTTGATTTGGAATTTGCGAACACCACCGAGGCTTATGGAAGCGATCGCTGGGTTGAATCCCATCGATGGTTCATTGTCAGTGTGCCAACTAATCGAATCCTGGCCACTGCGGTATTGATTACCAATGACAATGCGAAATTTGTAGCCAGTCAGCGCAGTGATTCTGTCCCGCAAGTTAGCCAGATTGTCTGTCCAAGTAAGGGGTTTTAAGAACACGCTGTTGGAGTAAAGATAATCACATCCGGCATCACCGTAAATACATTCAAGGCGGGGGACGGACATTGTTTTACCCGCGATTCTGATTTTATTCTGCTGCCACTCCAGTTTCAAGCACCAGCTTCGTAAGCGTAGTACTCTAAGATAATTGCGATGGCGTACCCGCCCGCCGCAGGCATCGCAACATCTGGGATACCATTGGTTCTCCAGTCAGTTAGGTTCGCGGCATCAAAGGTTTGTTGCATAAGCATTTGAGCCAGTTTGGAGGGTTCCAGGTTCGCGCTCTCTAATGCTTTGCCGATAGCTTTATCACTAACCCCAGCCAGTCTTGCAGTTGCCCGAAGGCTAGCTTTCGCCTGACCATTAGCGTCAACTTCAATCTCTTCTTTAATCTGTTCGATGATTTGGCTGATTTCAATTTGCGACATAATTTTTCGTTGTGTAATTAGAAAGAATTAAACATTTACCCGCACCAAACTTTTTTCACCAACCAGTGAGAAACGATTTGATATAGTTGGTGTATTAATTAACGTTGGCGACATCAATTCAACAAGGTAAAACCAAGAATTATGCACTAGCGCAATCCCCAAAATCAGCCGTTGTTTTGTTCCCTTGTCGTGAGAACAGAGGATCACTCTTTCGCCCAAAACAAAAGCAGGTTTTTGCACTTTGATGGCTTCTAATTCTCCAGTCCCGATGATTTGGTTTTGTGTGGCGTGGCGGATTTCTTTTCCGCAATCAATTGAATAAATCCAACATTCGTGTTTCCATTGCATACCGCAGCAGTAGCCGAATGTTCTTGTAGTTCGCAGGAAAACTCTCTCCAGTAAATTGACTTCAACAGGTGGAATTGTTTGACCCCAAGGTGGAGAAAGATACCAGCTTGTTTGAAGTGCGTTAATGTGGTCAATCATGCTTTTCTCCCCAATAAGTAATTAATGGCTTCGGAGTCAATAGAAGCAATACGCTTTTTTAGATGTTGTGGGGGATTTTCAAAAAAGTTTTTGAGATGCCATCTCCGAACTTGATAACGTTGGTGCTACCTCCGCTTAATGCGGCTAACTGTTGTTGCCGGATGGAGATTTGTTGTTGATAAAACTCAATCTCTGCGGTGATTTCTGAGAATAATTCCTGTGGGGAAAGCGGTTGAATTTGAGACTCTTGAAAGTGGAACAATTCATCAGAGTTTTTGTTAGGCATCAGCGCATAACGCCAGCCATCACCGAATTGTTCAGCCAGTTCAGTACCATTCGGGTAGTAATAAAACCCCAGAATGATGCCTTCTTTAGTACGCTGTTCCAAAGCAAAGCGAGGGTAGCCCCAGTGTTGGGGGATTGAGATCGTGGGTTGCATATTGATTGGTGAATGAAAGGATTATTGAGGGGAAGGGAGAAAGGCTAAAGGAGAAGGGAATGAAGAAATTTACCTTTCCCCCTTACCCTTTAACTTTTTCCCAGATGAAGCCCAAGACTTACGCTGTGACTAACTCTGCCCTCTCCAGCAGCCGTTGCAATTTATCGCCAGTTAGCTGTTCTAAGGGTTGGTCTAAAAAATATTCATCAAAAATGGATTTGCCATCAGTAGACACGTCCACCATCGACAGCGATGTCTGCGACGGGCAAAGCCTACGCACTGCATCAAGCACCGAGTTAGAATACTGCTGCTGGACTGAATAACGCCTCTTCACCCACCAGTTACCATCAGTGCATCCGACTTGCCCCAGTTTCACGCCCTTGTTGTTGTAAATGCCATCATCAAGAATTTCAAACCCATAATTCTGGCACTCGTTGAAGATATGCGCCATGATTTGGTTTTCGGTCGAAGAGGAAGGCATGGGGGCAGAGGCGCAGAGGGGCAGAGGAGAAAGTTGTTGTAGGTTTTTCCCCTCTGCACCCCTGCTCCCCTGCACCTCTGCT
The DNA here is from genome assembly GCF_002245985.1 of Nostoc sp. 'Peltigera membranacea cyanobiont' 232. Lineage (NCBI taxonomy): Bacteria > Bacillati > Cyanobacteriota > Cyanophyceae > Nostocales > Nostocaceae > Nostoc > Nostoc sp. 'Peltigera membranacea cyanobiont' 232. The sequence goes on along the minus strand of NZ_NOLK01000223.1, from coordinate 5,191 downwards.
TCTTTTTGCACAGGTAATGAGCCATCTTTATAGTGAGTGCAAATGAAGCGATCGCAACGCATTGGGGTATTCGCACGAAATACTTCTTTCTCGTTGACCATTACTACCCAGGGTTGCGTTAAGTGGTTGTTGTCATGGCTAATGCTGGCTACCAGTTGATTACCAGCGTAATATTCGTGATGGTCAAACGAGATTTCGACTATTGTGAAGGGTTCGGGAGCTATGGCTTGGGCTTGGTCAGTGATGTAGTTGTCGAGTTCGGCTTGGGCGAGGGCTTGTTCGTTAGCGACTTTCTGGAATTGGGCGGATTGGTGGCTGATGATTGCGTCTACCCAAGTTTCAGTGGCTCTTTTGTCTCCGGTGGGTGTAACGCCGTGTTCGGCAGCGATTCTTTTGAGGCGCGGGACGGTGTAACGAGAGAGGGCTTGCTGTGTGTATTTGGGATATGTCATGATATAGATTCCTGTAAAGGGTTCAAAAGACGACGCTTTTGCTTACCAGGCTTGGGGTGTCGTCTTTTGTTATTACTATAGTACCTACTATTAGTAGGTAAGACAATAGATAGTTATATGATAGTTAGTTATCTATTGAGCTACTTACAATAAATACTATTGATAGATAGACTACTAAAAGTAGGTTAATCTATTTATATGAATTCAACTCATGCCCGTGGAAGTAAGACTTAAAGAAATTAGAAACGAAAGAAGAATTTCGCAGAATGAGCTAGCAAGAAGACTTGAAATGTCGTTGGCTAATGTTCAGAAAATTGAGTATGGCAAAGCCAAATCAATACCTTTGGAGACATTAGACAAGTTATGCCAGATTTTGGAGTGTGAAGTTGGCGATCTACTAGTTCGCGTACCTGATAAGGATGGTGGAAGTTCTGAGAAGGAACAAAAAGTAGTTCAAGTAGCTGATGAAGTCAAAGAAGGCAAAATCAGCACACTCAATTCAAAAAGCACAAATGCAAGTGGGATGATTGCAGCATGAGTGCAATCGCTTTAAATTTAATCAAGCCTGTAGCATTAGCGTTGCTTTCTTGAAGTGGAGTAGGGCATGAGTACCAAGAAAAATTAGAGTCGCGGCACGCTGCAACAGAGGAAAGAGAAGTGCCGCAATATGGAAAACAAGTATGGTTGGAAGCTGCTATGGGTAGAGGTAAATGAGGACAAGAGCCTGAAAGTTAACTCTTCAAGTACTGTTCAAGAGGTGGAATTATGACTAAACCATCCTCTAAGCGCAAAAAAGCCACCTCTGCCACATCCAGGGATAGCACACCGCCAGATGATCAAGACCTTGAAGATATCTCCCAAGAAGAAAACCCAGCTACAGCAACAATTACAGTTACTGCTGTTGAAGTTCCAGAATTGACAGAGGAAGAACAGCGCGATCGCCTGCATCTAGAGCGGCGTGTGGAAAGAGCGTTCTTTGAAGCAGGGAAGGCATTGACTGAGTTACGCGATCGCAGATTATATCGTTCCACGCACAAAACCTTTGAAGAGTATTGCCGCGATCGCTTTGGCCATAATCGTCGCCAGTCTTATCTTCTAATGGATGCAGCAGTAATATTTGATAACTTAGAGCAAAAATGTGATCGGAACGATCACATTTTGCCGACGAATGAGTGGCAAGTTAGACCACTGTCCAAGCTTGACCCGGACATTCAGCCCGAAGCATGGGAGCAAGCTGTAGAGTCTGCCAACGGGAAAGTACCATCTCATCGCATCGTCAAAGATGCGGTGCAGCGCATCATGGAAAGGACGAAAGTACCCAATACCTACCAGTTAGGCGAGGTATGCCAAATTCTTGCCAAGGATAATCCCGAACTTAGGGGCAAGGGTGGCTGCTGGGGGATTGTCAGCCAAGTAAATGAGTTCAGTTGCACGGTGAAAATATGGGACGGCGAGTACGCCGTTGGGTTACAGCACCTGAAGTCTTTCAACTACCTGCCTGCTGAGTGTGAGCAGATGCAGGTAATTTGCGATCGCATTAATCGGGTGTATTCGAGTTCACTGGAGGAGACAGTCAAAAGTCTGTTGCAGTTATTGGGGAAGGTGAATCGCCCTTATCTTACGGCGGTGGAACAGAAATTGTTGACGCTTCTGGAGTCGGAGTATGGAAGAATACCCTGAACATTTTTGGCAATTTGGCATCCAATGGCTTTGGGTTGCAGTTTCAATGGAGATATCACCACAACGGGACAGCGAAGAAGTTGTATGAGGGATAGGGCAAAACTTTCCGCTTCTAGTGTACCGTTCTATGCCAGTTGTCAAAGGAGTGCTGTAGAAACGCTCTACAAAATTGATACAGCGCTCAACAGAGTTCAGTTAAGGCTCTACAACTGGCTAGAAATGAATAAAACCAAATAGAACCTCAGAAGATGAAAGATGTCGATAGCTGGCATTTCTCTAGGAGTGATTGCTCGTCTGCGATCGCATCAGTCGAGTGTATTCCAGTGCGTTAGAGAAGTCTGTTCAAAAGTTTTTGGAGTCGTTGGGGAAGTTGAAGCGTTCTTATTTAACTGCTTTGGAAGAAAACTGGTGAGGGTTATGGAGTCGGAAATCAGAGACTAATGTAACAAAAAACTATGTAAATAACTTAAGATTCTATAATAATTCTACCCAAATGCTTGAGAATTCTTAAAACTCCAGATAAATTGTTAAAATATTGCGATCGGGTTGCAAAGAGATCAGAAATACCATATTGTTTACCCAGGGTTTTGACAAATAAATAGCTGCTACCATTGGCAATCATGCCATACAGAGGTTGTTCTGGGTTTGGATGAATCGCCATGTAAGCTAATGTCTGGGGAATCGCTAATTCTAAATCAAAAGTCGTCTTTTTTGACTCAATTAGCACAATCCATAATTTACCTTGCAGAACTAAAACATCAATTCTGCCCCGTAAAATCTCATCATTATCTCCTTCTGCAACAATATCAACGGATACCTCGGTTTTAAATCTGTAAGGTGCTTGATAGAAGCCTGCAAGTTCAAGTAATGGTGATAGCACGACCATTTTGACAGTTTCTTCTAAAAGACTTCCATCTGAGATTTGGTAGAGATAGTTTTGTCGAACTTGTTCTAATCTTGTCTGCTCTGCTTCACTTAATGCTGGTAAATCTGCCATCCATTCGGTAAAAAATTGATTATCACCACTTAGGATTAACCCCAGTTTTTCCTCGACTTGGCGAAGGGTAGTAATTTTTTCTGCGATGGCTATGCTTATGGTCATGATTAAATTTACACTACTTGACTAATATCAGGATAATTTAATTTAACCTATAACAGTTACTACAAAAGAGGGCTTACCAAGATGCCAAAAAAGAATCAAATCTTTTATAAGGATAACGTCAAAGTAGAAAGTTCTCTTGGTTCGCGTATTTTGCAAGGACTAACCGAAGCGGAAATTTCCCAACTACTCGATAGTTTATTTGCTATTTTATCTGATGAACAGCGCCAAACGGCTTTTGCTCAACTTGAAGCAGATACCCACACAACTTTGATTCAAATAATTGCTCCATCGCAAACAGGTGAACAGGCAAAAACAACCAAAAGACAAGCAACTTCTTTAGCGAAATTAGCTCAAACGTGGTCGGATTTATGGCGAGAATGGAATGAAATTATTACCGAAGCGTCCCAGTCAGAGGGGAAATACATAGTCCAAGAGGAAAGCTGGGAAGAACCCTACTTTGATGATTGTGCTTTGGTTGAAGATTTAGAAGCAGTTGCACAAAAGATGAAACCACTGCTGGAAACGGCTTTTACAAATAGTTTTAGTTACGCTCATGGCTTTGCTGCCAATCTATTAGAAGCAGAAAGCGAAATCTCCGACGGTATAGCCGACTGGATGGAAATTCGTGATGGGATTAATTTGCAACCAACCATAACCCATTGCTTGTTGGAATGGGAATGGTTGAGAATACAAAAACAAGGGCAAGATGCTTTCAAATTGGCTAAACAAATAAGAGAGTGGGAAGAAAAAGTTTTCCACATTAGTTTAGATGATGATGCTGTTATCGATTTCTTTTCAGATTTACCCGACGAGCAAAAGAAATTGGTTTTAGCTGGGATGACTGCCGAACGAGATAGTTCCCTGTGGAAATATGACCTAGAGAATACCTTTTCTTATTGGCATCTGTTTTACATGGAAGTGCTACGTCAATTTGCAACCCCAGAGATATATTTGAACAATCTCCGGGCTACTATTTCCCAGGAATGGCAAAATGGTTTACCTGTAATTGAGGATTTGTTGGCTAAACAGGAATATAGAGAAAGTCTTACAGTGATTCAAGAGACTTTGGATGCGTTATTAAAAAACAAACCTGACTTGAATCCCTGGACACCGGAAAACTCGCTGCTATTTGTTGCTGTGGGTGGATTTTCTTACGAGCCTGGGAATTGGGAAAAAGAAAAAACTTTACTTCGCTATTATCAGCAAGCTGTTCGAGAATTGGGAGAAATCGAATGGGTGAATGCTTTGTCAATTCAGCATATTACTTTTGAATGTTGTTATGACTGGTCGAGTATGTTCAAAGCTTTTACTGAGATACCAGTTAATAAAGATACTCACAAAGCCTTGTTTACATCTTGGCGTGAATCAATAATTAAACGTGGTACACCATACAGATATTCATATTTTTATACAAATCAAAAACCCGTAGATACTTGGTGGTTGCATTGGTTGCTCGATAGTATTACAAGTAAGGAAAAAGGACATACTTGGTTTAGGCAACAAATTATCGAGTGGTTGGAGAATTTACCTGGAGATGAAGGACAACTGGGTGGGGAATATAGTATTTTACATTTGTTAACAAAAGATTTGACTGAGATAAAGTATCAGGGAAAATCCCCCTATCCTAAGTTTTATGAGATTGTGATTCTACCAAACCAACTATCAACACGGGATGATATTTCTAGGAGAATGTATCTCCAAGAATATGCGCCCCCTGATTTGTGGGAAAGAGTGATGGCTTATTGGCAAGCAAATTTACACAACTTTGTACCTAGACCGGACTCGTCTCAAAGCTCGGATTATACGAAAAATGCACAATGGATGTCTGCTTTGAAGGAGTTAGCACCGCAGAGTTATGATAGTTTGTTGTCCCAATGGAAAGTCCAGCATAAGCGACGACCTAATTTGTGGAAAGCGATGAGAAATTTGGGATTGGATTGATGTAAAGCATTAAGCT
>NZ_NOLK01000222.1:0-9539 GCF_002245985.1 Nostoc sp. 'Peltigera membranacea cyanobiont' 232 | reverse complement strand
ACAGATATATTTGATAAATCCCAATATTTCCGACATAGCAGCGTCTGCATTCTTCACAGCCTTCAAGGAGTTTCAAAAATCTCAGCAAATCAGAGCATTTTTCTCTCACCAGAGACATAAAAGAGCGCTAGAGTGCAAGCAGCAGTCAAAGAAGCTTTTGATGTGGTAGAAACTAGTGGGGAAGAGGCACAAAGGATAAATGAGGCATTGCTACGTGAGTTAGAAGTGTAGTAAACAACATAGTATAACTGCCGGATGAGCGTAGGCATCGCTACACACATTTACGTGTTTGTAGCTCCGAGGCTTTAGCCCGGAGTCATGTCACTAAATATATTAGTTGGATTGGAATATTGTGATAAGGGTATCATGCCAAATAGTAATTTCTTGAATAGTCTGATTGATTTTATCTCTATCACTGCTGATTGTTTCTAAATTCAATAGACAATTCACTAAGAATCTAACTAAATAAGTCAATTTCAAAGCATTATCAAATGCTAGATTGGGCATTACTTTTTCAATAAGATATATTGATTCTTTAAGAATGTTCTCTATTCTTGGGCTTTGACCTTCTTGTAAGAGAGATTGTATTGTTTGTAAATTGTTAACTAAATTATCTAAATTTGCTTGAGCTTCTTGTGTAAGCAAAATTGTTTGTGTAAAATCGTTCATAAAGTTATATTTTGGCAGGCTCTAGCAAAACCATTAAAATGTTTTCCCACTCATCGAAGAACCCATCAGTCCATCGGTCAATTCTGCCGTCTTTATCAATGTGTGGTGACACAACTTTAATAAAAGCTTGACCTTGGTTTTCTTGACGTTGAAAGTAATGTAATTGCACATCTTCTGACTCAATTTTACCACCATGCACCGCAAGACGAATACCGTTTAGAATCTGGTCGCTATGAGTTTCTACCACCACTTGAACCCCACACTTAGCAGCCAGGGCTAACAGCTTACTCAGCTTTGTTTGCGCTTGGGCGTGGAGTCCGGTTTCCGGGTGTTCAATCAGAATTAATGCACCTGGACTGGATGCTAGGATTGCAACGATAATGGGTAAAACGTAGGTAATGCCGTATCCAACATGGTCACTAAATTTTAAGTTAACCAAATCCATATCTAGATATGCGTCAACTTGGATGCGTAGACCAGAACTTATTTCTCCCATCCATGCTTCAACTTGGTCTAGCAAATTTGTTGATTTTGCTTGCGGGTGAGCGAGTTCGGCGATAGGAATTGGTTGATTACCGTAGGTATAAAGAAAATTTGCTGTATATTCGCCAAGCGCACCAATTTGTTTAAGTTCTCGCGCTTGGTAATCTAAAATTCCTGATGCAACTTTTGCACGTTCTGATTGAAGGTGATAAAGTTGCCCGTTGAAAATGCTTGACTGATAAACATCGCCATCAACAGAGTTGAATCCACTTTCTAAAAAATTTGCTTCTCTCTCTAAGGAGTTGTAGTTAAAGTGCCAAATTCCTTTAGTTCCGTTTTTTAAACTAAGCTCAAATCCTACATAGTCTTGTTTGGCATTTTCATACAAAGCATCATTAGCTGTGCCAATATTTACCAAGTTTCCATTGAGCAATAAACCAGTGCTTTGTAGTAAATTTTGCTGGTAAGATTGATGCAGCAGTGATAGTGCTTGCAACACAGAGGATTTACCAGTGCTATTATAACCAGAGAGCAGGGTAAGCGATTTGAATTCAACCAATTGATTCTCAAATGCTTTAAAATTTAGCAGCCGTAATGAGCTAATCATTAATAGTTAAAATATATATGATTAATTATTTAATGTTATCCTAAATCAGTTATTTAATTAAAGCATTATTTCAAATAGTATCAGAGTCAAAACCGAGCTAGATTGCGAGACTCAGCAAAGATATTAATGAGGTCAACAACAGCAGTTGATAGTACACCAGGAAAAGAAGCGGTATCACTAAATACAGTAGAAAATCTGACAGCCACATCTTCTTTAAGTGCTAGCGAGAGTGAACTAGATGTGCCATAGTTTCTATAAGCTAACTCTAAAGAGGGTTGAGCTTGTTGTAATTTTGCCTGAGACGGTAAGCGATCGCGCTTGATGTGGGAATTAAAATTAGGGTCAGCAGGTACTAGATTCCAAAGTTCGTTAATCGGATAGAGAGATACAGGTAAAAGGTGGTCTAAATCGTATCTGATACCATAAGAAATGTGCTTTTGCGTCCAGGGGCAAACAAACTCCGTTCCTTCCATCAAGAGTACATCAACATGGTTGCGTTCCCAACTCAAAGGTCTGCGGTTGTCCGGTCTATCTGTTAGCAGCTGATAAATGCAACCTCGATGCACTTTAGTGTGATTTTCTTGTTGCACCTTTTCAGTAAACAAGCACCATTCATGAATAGAAAGCGCTTCAATCCACAATGACATCTCTCCAAAAGTTTGCCACAGATCGGCTTGAATTACTAAGCATTTGTCTGCTAGTTGAGTACCTGGAATTGCTACAACTGAAGTGCTAAGTTCTGCATACTTTAAAGGTTTATCAAACACACTCCAGTGACCAAACCCTGCATATCTAACAGGCATTTCAATTGCTTTACTAATGGCAGTGAGGGCAGCTTGGTAGACTTGACGTAACGGTTTTGAGTAGGCAAGATATTTTCGCGGTACTCTCAACTCGTTGATGAGGAAAAAGCCATCGCTAGGGCTTGAGGTTCCGCCAACAATTGATTCCCATTCACACCGTAGTCTCTCTAACTCAGGGCGAAACGACATATCATTTCGCAATTGACCGTTCAGTGTTGCTCGTTGCCCTTGCAAAATGGGTTCGGTGGGTTTGACAAATGGCCAATAGTAAGCCACCCAAAACTGTGCTAGTAAACGCAAAGGAACTGCTACGTCTGCTCTTAGGTTCCGCAAATCAGGGAAGCTGAGGACAACATCATTAATCGCACGCAGCAAGGCAATTTTATAGCTTGTAGCTTTTGTATCGTGCTTGAGAATTGTACTGATGATTTTGCTTCCCGATGACATAGCAAGGGTTAAAAAGGCTACTCTATAGTATTCCCGTTTTCATCCCGTTTGATTTCTACCACAGTGACATCAAAACTTTCCCATTCTTGAACTGTAAAACCTGCATCTGCTTCTTCAGGAAACCTAGTTGCCATTTTCTCCCAAGCTTCTTCTTCGCTTTCAGCCCAGATATAATGACCCTGGCGTTCTCTGAGGTCATCGCGCCCAGTGCATTCGTGTGAGTATAATGCGTTACGTGTACAGCGATATTCTCTCATAACTGCGAATGGCCAAAGATTTAGCTTACTACGTTAAGAAATTTTCTCCAAAGTCTGTTGTTGGAAAGCTAGGCTTAAATGTTAGCCCTGGTGCGCCCAATAAACCGATTTTGCTTTTATCTATCATTGAAATGATAACTACTGGGCAAATAGTGAGAAAGCAAATTCCTCTATCTGCTGAACTCATCGCCACATTTCTTAAACTGTGGAGCCACTTAGAACCACTACGCAAGCCGGATATAGGCTTACCTTTTTACCACCTCACCAGCGATGGTTTTTGGCATTTTGAGATGAAACTGGGGTTTGAATCATTGATTGCTGCGAAGGTGAAAATCAGAACTCCCAGTACCATTAGGCAAACTGTAGAGTACGCCTACCTTGATGATGAACTCTGGTCACTGCTGCAAAACGAGAGCGAACGCACTGTACTAACCCACACACTCATTAATTCATGGTTTAACGAGCGTACACAGGATATCGAGTCATTATTACAAGTCAATGCCTTTGCTGAACTACAAGACCAGTTGCAACGCTCCGGCGGTAAAGTCTATCAGCCAGAGGAATTAGAAGATGAGCAAGCTGTAATTGTGCGAGATGGTGCATTCCGTAAAATCGTTATCTCAACTTACAACCACACCTGCGCCTTTTGCGGGTTACAAATACTCGATTCACTTGGTCAAAACATCGTTGATGGCTCACATATCAAACCATTCTCCCAGTTTTACGATGACCGCATTGATAATGGGCTGTCACTATGCAAAAATCATCACTGGGCATTTGACCGCTTTTGGTTCACCATCAACGACGATTACACTATCATCGTCTCTGACAACCTGCGGGAAGATTCACCCAACGCTAGACCAATGCGGGAATTTAGGGGCGATCGCATTATCTTACCCGCCCAAGTGCAGTATTATCCTAGACTTGATTCACTACAATGGCATCGTGAAGAGTTTTCAAGACGAGCGGCGTAACACGTAGGCTCATTTTTATGGATATAGATTAGAGGATTTTTAAGAGATGCTGTATTTAGCTCAGGTTACTTTCGGTAAAAATCCACCCTTTCTGTTGGGTATTTTTTATATAATTTTCAGTATAACTTACTTAATTTTTACTACAGTTTGGCTTCCACGCAATAGTAAACTCAAAGGTTCTGCTTTAAAGTTTTATATCCAACAATCAATATTTATATCAATTTTAATGTTGGTATGTGGATGGGTTTTTACTTTTCAAGCTGGGTACTTAAATTCAAATTATCAATTTGCACAATTTTTATTATTTCTGTTAGTCAATTATCTAATTATTAAAGATATTGTAATGAATATAGTTTAGCTAGTATATAATTTTACTAAGCATATCTTTTTTAATTAAAAGCGCAATTTGTATATCTTGGTGCTAAAAGCAAAACATGACTAAAAAACCTAGAGGTTGGTTTAATGAAATTGTTATTCGTCCCGTTGTTCATGTAGACGGTTACGAAAGCTATGAAAAGATGTGCGGTATTGTTGCAGACATTTACTACTCTGCGGAGGAACAAAAGCTACTGCACCAATTAAGAACTAATCCCGCAGAATCGATTTACATCACCCTATACACCTTGTTTAAAGTAGGTATTGCCAAATGTCCAGCATATTGGGTGAACAAAGACTTACTCGAAGCACTCATGCAATCGGTTTTAACCGTTGAAATTGACAGTTTAAATTGGACAATGAAAACGGGTATGTTTATGCTGCCCAAAGGTGTGATTCTTTCTCCTGAAAATAAGAGTGTTGAAGCTATTTTTTGGCATTACGATAGTGAAGCCAATACCATTTATTGGGCAGCAACCGATGAATCAAGTTCCTTTTGTCGCCGATTTAAACTTGATGGAGAAAAATTTAGTTATACTGATACTGAAGATATTGATCCTAAAGTAGTCAAAGGATTTAATGAATATTTGCACTCAATTTTCCTACGATTAATTTTGATAATGGAGTGCCGCCCGGAACTTGTAGATTCGACAAGCGAACTAGTCAGGGTGAATAGAGGTTTTGGCAAAGCCCAAGCACAAGATTTTTATCAACCACTTTGGCTAGGACTTGGATATCGACTCAAGCGTGAAGGGACGCAAAGTAGTGAAGGCAGTAGCGGTACGCATGGTACTAAGAGCGTCCATTGGCGCAGAGGCTTTTTACGTAATCAACCTTACGGAGAAGGCAGACAGCAAAGAAAACTAGTTTGGATTGAACCAGTTTTAGTAATGGGTGGAAAAGAATCATCATGATGACAGACGATGAAATTAATGCCAAATATGAATCTGCACAAGACAGACTCATTCAAGAAATTGACAGAATAAAACTACCAGCCTTAGTTGAAAAAATTAGGTCTAATCCTAATTACATGGTGATTGATAATGAGAGTCAATCTGCTCTTGATTGGGATGATGTTAAAAAATCTAAGCTCATTGAATCTTTTATTATTAATTTACCTGTAATGCCAATTGTTCTCTACGAAAAGTCATATCATACATACGAAGTTCTTGATGGCAAACAAAGGTTAAAAGCAATTCTCTATTTTTACACTAATCAATTAGTTTTGAGCGGATTAGAAGTTAAGACAGAATTAAATGGATGCACTTATACTACTCTTCCATATCATGCAAAGACAGTCCTGAATCGCCATTCTCTATCTTTGATATCTATTATCCCTTCAGAGGATGCCAACCCCGAAGAAATAGCAAAATTGATAGAGGTTGTTGCAGAACGGCTTAATTAAAGGGCTGCGATGGCGTACCACATCATCAACAGGAAAAAGGAAGCCTTGGGCTAGCGAAAATGTGTTGGCAGCTATCAGTTAGCTAAACGCACAGACTGTAAATTCATAGTATACTATGAACATATAAGAGTAAGCGATCGCACATTCTGACTATCCCGATTAAAACCATTATGAAACTGCAACGTATTGAGGCAGGTGAATATCTTACTGCTGATGGTAGGTTTTACGTCCGCAATACTTACTATTCCAACGGATTACCTGGACGGAGTAACACTACTAAAGGGTGGTTGATTGAAGACAAAAGCGGGCTTACACCATTTCAAGTAAGCAGCAATCAAAAGACTAAGCTGCGGCGGGTGGATACGCTGACAGAAGCAAAAGAAATTATTGCTCTAGTTGTCGAGTGCGATCGCAAAGAGAAAATATCACGTGATGCCGGATGGCGTAAGGAAGACAACGCGCAGCCGCCAGGGGTCTGTTGGCTATCTCCCTACACTGGCAAGTTGTTAACCCGAAGTGAAGCACTGCTGGAATTGAGTTTGATGTCGTGATGACCAAAATGGATGAGCTTTTTAAGCTTCTTGAACCGCTAAATAAAACTCAAGGGGAGCATTCGGTGAGTATAACTTTTAACCCCGGCATGAAAGGTGGAGTCATTAACTTTATGTTGGACTGGAAAACTTTTATCGGTGAGCAAGAATTTGAAAATATTGATGAAGCGATAAAATTTGCTTACTCTCTTAGAAAAAAAGTAGGTATCGATTTTATTAGTCAATAAAATTAATTAGTTTTGTTTTTATAAAATGTACTATGGATACCGTTGCTATACCAAAGAAGATAAGCCTTTGGGTTGGCTATACACATTTGATTCTAATCTTGAATATGCTTTTATCAATAAAAGTTTCCATTTGTGCAAGCGATGGAAAACAGAAAAAGGAGCTAAAAAACACTTCGATCATTACAATAATAATTGGCAGTTTAAGAGTAAAGGAGGCTATCTCAAAATTGAGGTAATGCCAGAAATTACTGATAATGTAAAAGAAAAATCTTCTCAGCAGCGATGGAATGAAGCCAATCGTGATGCACTTTACCAAGCTCAAGAGAATTACAACCAGAAGCGCCCTATAATGTCATTTCGTCCGAAAGCCGAACTGTTGGAATGGCTGGACGAGGAACGCGAAACTGATGACAATGGTGAACCAGAAACTGATGCTTCACTCTTAAATCGGAAGTTAGAAAAACTCAGACAGTTAGAACAAAAAGATTTTAGCGATTCGTTTAAGGGAAATTAAAATGTTAAATAAAATATTATCATTTGAAATAATTGAAGGGCTACCAGAAGATAATGGAACTTATTTTGTATTATTAGAAAATGGTTCGATAAAAGAAGGATATTTTGGTTCCTTCTCTTTCCCTTATCATCAAGAAAATATTGTTAGAATTGCTAACTGTGAAGACCAGCAATTTCATTATGAAAAATTTATTGGTTGGCTAAAACCTATAGAATGATTTATATATAAAATAAAAATCTGAAGATATTATGTAAAACAATGAAAGCAGAACAATTAAAAACTTTAATTATTAATATTATTAATGAAAAACCAAGGTTTTTTGATGGTGTTTGTGCTAAAGATATTAAAAATTTGCTCTTGGAACATTACGAAATTTCTGTAAGTGAAAGAACAATTATTAAAGTAATGATGGAAATAATAGATGAGGGTCAGAATAAATTTGGTGGTTCTGGTTATGTTTGCGGTGATGATAGTACACTAACATGGGCGGATGAACATAGTAATGCAAATTCAAAAATGAGAGGATTACATAAGTATTGGTGGTTTAATATTTAGATAATAAAAATATAAAATTTTGGACAGACATTAATGATGTATTTTTTAATCTAAAATTTATAATATTCAGAGTTTTTTAGATACAAGAATTTTAATTTTATGAGTAATAAACAAGCGACAAGTGAAGTATTTAAAAATCAGAGTTACATGACCCCAGAACAGCTAAGTATTGCTGAAGAATTTCAGAATACGATAGAGGCTGAGTATGCCCTTTGTGCTGGGGAAATGAAAAAAGCGAATATTGCAGCAGCATCTGGAGCTACATCAACTAACTCAGATAAAAAATTGTCAATAAACTATGCGTGTTTAGAAATTGACGCGATTCGTGAATACTGGTTCAAGCGTTTAATTAGCCTCATCCAAATTATCGAACACAGAAATCCACAACTTGAAAAAGAGCTAGCAAGGAAGTATTTAAATAATGAGCAGTAACTTAGACCGTCTGCTAGCAATATTAAAAGAACAAGCAGACTTGATTGATAAACTTAACACACGTTCTGACTTTCAATACAAAAGTACACAAAGGCTAGTTTTGGATTATGGTAAACCTTTTGTAACTCAGGTTAAATCACTATTTAAAGGTGAACGTAAAGCTTGCTTTGAAAATTGTTACAAGGCATTATGGGACTATTCGCAACTAAGTTACTGTGAAGGCTTTGCTATTGATGATGAGTTGGATTTTGCAGTACCTCATGCTTGGTTAGTTAATAACGCAATGGAAGTAATTGACCCTACATGGATTGGAAATAAGTTTAAAGGCAGTACTTATTTTGGAGTAGTTTTCAATAGAGAATTTGTGATGGAGATGGCGGAAAAGACCAGAAGTTACGGCATCCTTGATAGCGACTATATGAATGAACACCAACTTAAACGAGAAGGATTTCCGCCTCATGCACTACTTCATAAGCAGGCGATAGATGCTCAATGATTAGTGCGATCGCTCCCCACAGCGAGGAAAACAAAGGAGCGTAGGCACAGCCAGATATAGGCATCGCACCCTAACTTGATGGACTATTTAGTGGGTAATAACCTGATTATTCCTGAAAAATGAGATAATTTTCTAATATATATAAATAATAAGGCTATGCAATGGCTAATATTTTAAAAGACTCTTTTGGTTTTCCTAAAATTTCTAAATATTCTGGTTTTTCTCCAAACAAAGACAGCTATATTGTCTACTGTGTTGAGTTTGAAGGACGAGAATTAGGATATTGGATTTCTGGTACTGGAGAATGGCAGGATTTCAGGGATAATGATACAGATTTTGAAAGTTTAGAAAAATGCCTTGAAGGGCTTTATGAGATGTACCAATATGACGAAGATTACGAGTTTAGGTACTGGGTTCAAAAAGTGAAAATTAAAGCAGAAATGATTTAGGTGGCAAGGAGTTGCTGAATTATTTACCTAAAGATATCGCTACTCTACAGAAACAGTTTTGGGTGCAATGCCTGCGGCGGGTGGGTACGCCATCGCGTATGCCATAATATTCATTACTCTAGTAACTGGAGTTTAGACTAAAAGCGATAAGAGAGAACGCAAATCAAAAGGAATTAGAGGTTAAAAATATTATCTTGTCAGCCTTAAAGCATCCTGAACTTTAACAATTATTGTGTAGTATACTTGCCGAGAGAATAATACAATAATGATAATCATGAAAATGGTGGGAGAGAAA
>NZ_NOLK01000221.1:0-9556 GCF_002245985.1 Nostoc sp. 'Peltigera membranacea cyanobiont' 232 | reverse complement strand
ATTGGGACTGGGGACTGGGGACTTGGAAGATTACCTAATATGCAATCTCCAATTCCCAATCTCCAATCTCCATACTTAATTCCTTGTAAATTGATCTGTCCACTTATCGTTAGCTTGACTACACTTAGAAATTAGCAACTGCATTGCTGTCCTTAAGCAGAATGATTATGAAGTTATCTTTAAAGCAACTGGGCGTTTATGTGTTCTTACTGGTGTTCGGCTGTGGTGCAGGTTTGTTTGGTAGTCGCTATCTCCTGCTACAAAATCCCTCTTTCCAACAGTTAAAAAATGTAACAATGGCTTCGCCTCCAGAATCCGTAACTCCGAATCCTTCTAATGCACAAATTGGGGCCAGTGGGGGCGATAGTAATGTGAATTTTATTGCGACTGCAGTGCAAAAAGTCGGCCCGGCTGTGGTGCGAATTAATGCCACTCGCAAAGTCGCCAATCCCATCTCTGACGCATTAAAAAGTCCCCTCTTGCGGCGGTTTTTTGGAGAGGATGAGCAACCAATTCCCGAAGAACGTATTGAGCGGGGTACGGGATCGGGATTTATTTTGAGTGAAGATGGAGAATTACTCACTAACGCTCATGTAGTAGCAGATACGGATACAGTACAAGTCACCCTCAAGGATGGTCGAAGTTTAGAGGGAAAGGTGGTAGGAGTTGATTCTGTAACAGATGTGGCAGTGGTGAAAATAAAAGCGAATCATTTACCGACTGTGAAACTGGGTAATTCGCAAAACTTAATACCAGGAGAATGGGCGATCGCAATTGGCAATCCTCTAGGTTTAGATAATACTGTCACTATTGGCATCGTCAGCGCTACCGATCGCACTAGCACTCAGGTTGGTGTCCCAGATAAGCGAGTCACCTTTATTCAAACTGATGCCGCAATTAACCCTGGTAATTCCGGTGGCCCCTTGTTAAACGCCCAAGGCGAAGTTATTGGTATTAATACTGCCATCCGCGCTGATGCTCAAGGACTCGGTTTCGCTATCCCCATTGAAACCGCCGCCCGCATTGCCAATGAACTTTTTACCAAAGGGCGTGTAGAACATCCCTTCTTGGGTATTGAAATGGCAGACCTTTCTCCTATCAAGAAACAGCAGATTAATCAAGAAAATCAACTTAACATTCAGCAGGATGTTGGGATTGTGATTAAAGGAGTCACAGGGGATTCTCCAGCCAAGCGTGGAGGATTGTTTCCTGGAGACGTGATTCAAAAAGTTAACGGTAAAGCAGTTAAAACCTCAGCCCAAGTTCAAAAGCTGGTAGAGTCCAGCAAAGTTGGTGACATTTTAGCTATCGAAGTTAACCGTAGCGGGAAAATTCAAACCTTCAAAGTACAATCAGGAGCTTATCCTGAAAGGAAGTAGTCAGAATAATTCGTAATTCGTAGAGAGCGTCATTACGAATTATTTGGTCAATAGTCCCAGAATGTTTGACTATTGACTATATAACTACTGACCATTAGACAAATGCTCTAACTGCATTCTTTGTTCCATTTGGCGCAAAAAATACCCCGTCATCATGGCCGACGCTAGAAGCCCAGCTAAGTTATCCCGATCTGTTGTGATTTGCACGTTGAAATTTTCTGCGGGGAGCATTCCCACTAGCCCTTGGACATTTTGCGAGATAATTTGTTTAATTTCGGGGCTGGCGGATTGAGCAATCCTCGCTAAAACATCAGGAGACTGATGTTGTAGATATTTGAGTAACTGATTGGGGTATTCTTCAGAGTGGTCGGAAAGAAGTTGATTAGGGTGTTCCTCAGAGTTGTCATTTAAAAAGTCAGGATTAAACACCATTGGCAGTTTTATTTAGCTTAATTGCTAACTCTACTCTAAACCATAGTACAAGGCTAGCGCATTCACCACGGGTATAAGTCATTGGGAATGGGGATTGGGGATTGGAGAACTCGGCGCCCCCTTTGGGGATTAGGGGCGATGGGGATTGGGTAATTTTCCTAGTCCCTAGTCCCCAGTCCCTACTGCTTTTAGTTCTAGTTCTAGTTCTAGTTCTAGTTGTTCTTCCTTCTGGCTGTTGGAAAGTATTTGAGGGAGTTGTTCTATTTGGAAATATTGATGAAATTTTGGGGTTACTTGGAGTGAGTAGGAGCGAGAATCGCTGTCTCGGCGTTTGCGGATGAAACCAAGTTCTACGAGTTCTGGAACGTGTTGATATACTCCTGAACCGCGCAAGTTAATCAAGTCGCTCTGGAGTATGGGACTATTGAGGGCGATCGCTGCTAAAGTCCGTAATGCACCTACACCCAACTCTACTGGTATCATCGTTTGCACTAAATCATGAAAGTCAGACCTTAGTTGCAAACTATAACCATCTGGGGTTTCTATTACCTCTAGGGCGCTATCTCGGTGGGCATAGTTGTCCATTAGTTCAATTATGCCTTCTTTGACAGTGGCGCGATCGCACGCGGCATACTCGGCGATTTCGCCGAGCGACAAGGGTTTACCCTTTAAATAGAGAATTGCTTCTATCTTCGTCGCTGTGGCTGTAATCATTTAGTTGTTAGTCATTAGTCATTGGTTATTAGTCATTGGTCATTAGTACATGACAACTAACAATCAACAAGTGTCTGGCATTATATCGTAAATTGTCAAAGTATTTTTTGAAAGTCTCTAATTTGGGATTGGGCACTTGTACTCAGCGTTGTCAAAGTATTGGGGATTAGTTATTTCCCCAATCCCCAATCCCTCAAGCACCTCTAGTTGTAAGAATAAATTCTGCGATCGCTAAATCTTGTGGAGTTGTCACCTTCAAATTTGTCTCTTCTCCCTCGACAATTCGCACTTCAATACCGCACTTTTCAAATAAAGCGGCATCGTCAGTTACTTCCCAACCTTGACGGACACCTTCAGCGTGGCACTGTTTCAACAACTTGACATTAAATCCTTGGGGAGTTTGTGCAGCCCACAAATTTTGTCTGTCGGGTGTTTCTTGAATTATGCCTTGTTCATCAACAACTTTGATGGTGTCTTTGACGGGTACACCAGCAATTAAACCGGGATAGTGGCGAATGGCCTCCGCACAAGAGTTAAATAAATCTGGTGTGGCGAGACATCTGGCCCCATCATGAATTAACACTTGTTCTGCGGCTATTGGCAAAGCCTGCAAGCCATTGTAAACAGATTCTTGACGGGTGGAGCCACCTTGAATCAATTCCACAGGTTTAGTCAGCTTCAAATCGGTGAGAATTGCCCTAAAGTCTGGCCAATCGCTAGGCTGAGAAATAATCCCGATCCAACTGATTGTATTGGCGGCTTCTGCGGCTAATAGAGTCCAGGCAATAATTGGTTGCGATCGCACTTTCAGCAAGAGTTTATTGCGGTTACTACCCATTCTTTTTCCGATTCCCGCAGATGGAATTAGTAAATACACAGAATTCCTCAATCTTTAAGCTATATATTTTCCCCTAAAATAGGGAGCGAGTAAGCGTCAATAAATATTATGCGAGTAGTAGCCCTTGTACCTGGCGGAATTGGCGACCAAATTCTCTTCTTTCCGACTCTAGATGACCTGAAGCGCAATTACCCGTCCGCTCAGATAGATGTCGTTGTTGAGCCCCGGTCAAAGGCTGCCTACCGAGTGAGCAAGTCAGTTCACGAGGTGCTGAACTTTGATTTTCACGACCGTAATAGTCTGGCAGATTGGGGTAACTTGGTGGGGACAATTCGCGATCGCGAATACGATGTTGTCATTGCTGTGAAGCAAATTTGGTTGCTAGGTCTTTTACTTTGGTTGACAGGAATTCCCATACGTATTGGCTACAAAGGCAAGGGTTCGGTTTTTCTGACCCACGCTGTGCCATTTAAACCATCCCAGTATGCGGCGGCAGTATATCACGATTTGCTGCAACCATTGGAAATAAATAGTCCTGTCCCAGAGTTAGCAGTAAATGTGCCAAAACCAGATATTGAGTGGGCACAAAAGGAACAGAAACGCTTAGGCGTACATGAAACAGGTTATATCCTGATTCATGGCGGTTCTGGTCATTTATCCCAGGCTAAAGAACTGGATAAAATCTACCCTGTAGAAAGTTGGCATCAAATTATTCAAGGCTTCCAAGACAAGCAGCCGGATCTGCCTGTGGTGGTGATTAAGGGGACTGACGATGAGAAGTTTGTGCGATCGCTTTTGGGGTCTTCTCCAAATATCAAGGTGACTGCCCCAGATGATATTGGCAAGTTAGCTGCTATAATCGCCGGAGCAAATTTGATGTTGTCTACTGATAGTCCAGCACTACAACTAAGTGTTGCAGTTCAAACCTATACCATCGCCCTATTTGGGCCCACCGATCCAGCTAAGTTGTTGCCGAAAAACGATAAATTTTTGGCTATTGCATCCCCCACAGGAAAAACGGCGGATATCTCACCAAACGCAGTTTTAGAGAAAATCTGGGGTGGCTAAACCAACAGTTTATCCCAATTTCTGCAATTACTCTATTGGGTATCCAATGTAGTTATGCGTTTGTTGAATGACCGCAAAACCTGGTTGTGACAGCTAGATTTTGCGGTTATTTCAGTATTAAATGAAGAATTCAGATTACATGCTTGAATGGGTCAACTCAATTGTTCAAATTTAAATTTTCCTTTAATAAACTTATTAAAATACTGACCTTTAGACGGAGCATTATCTAAGTCTTCTTTCACACTAGGAGGGACTTTGAAATACTCGTAAACACTTCCACTATCAAATTCAATAGTCAGTGTTTGAGTTTTTTGCTCATAGGTAAATTGCTTAATAACACTGCCTTCAGGCTTGAGTAGAGGGAAAGCAATTACATCCCGAATACTGGCAGAATCAGTTAACAACATTACTAACCGATCGATCCCAATCCCTAAACCACCTGTAGGCGGCATACCGTATTCAAGGGCTGTCAAAAAGTCTTCATCCACACCTTGGGCTTCTAAGTCACCAGCAGCTTTTCTTTCAGCTTGGGCTTCTAGGCGTTCTCTTTGATCGATGGGATCTGTAAGTTCTGAGAAGCTGTTCCCAGTTTCTCGCCCGACGATAAATAACTCAAATCTTTCTACCAAACCAGGTTGAGAACGGTGGGGTTTTGCTAAGGGCGAAATTTCTACAGGGTAATCAATGACAAAGGTAGGTTGAATTAAATTAGCTTCTACCTTTTCTTCAAAAGCTAAATTCAGTAACTTACCAATTGATTTGGCTTCATCTACACCAGGAATATTAGCATTTTTACTTGCTGTTTTTGCTTCTTCCAATGTTTGGAAAGAATTGAAATCTAATTCGGTAAATTCTTTAACTAAATCGTGCATTGTCACCCGCCGCCAAGGTGGTGTTAAATCTATAGGTTCTCCTTGGTAGGTAATTTGCAATGTACCAATTACATCTTGGGCAACAGTGGTAATAATCCCCTCAGTCAGCGCCATCATATCGTTGTAATCGGCGTAGGCTTGGTAAACTTCAATCGTTGTAAATTCGGGATTGTGTCGAGTCGAAATTCCTTCATTACGGAAAATCCGTCCCAATTCAAACACCTTTTCAAAACCACCCACAATCAACCGCTTGAGATGGAGTTCTGTGGCAATTCGCAGATACAACTCCATTTCTAAAGTGTTGTGGTGGGTAATAAAGGGACGTGCATCTGCACCCCCAGCTTCACTTTGCAAAACAGGCGTTTCAATTTCTAGAAAATCGCGCTGTTCTAAATAGCGACGAATACCAGCAGTAATTTGGGCGCGACGGCGGAAAGTTTGTCGCACTTCTGGGTTAACAATCAAGTCAACGTAGCGCTGACGGTAGCGTTTAGCAACATCCGTTAATCCGTGCCACTTATCGGGTAGGGGCAACAGGGATTTAGTGAGGATAGTATATTGTTTAACGTAGACAGATAACTCGCCCTTTTCAGTCCGTTTAATAGTACCTTTGGCTCCCAGAATGTCGCCTGCATCTGTGAGTTGTTTTAAGTGATTGAAGGCATCAGCATCAATATCTGCCATGCTTTCTTGGATGCGATTTTTATCCAAATAAAGCTGAATTGTGCCAGTTTCATCTTGCAAGGTGAAGAAAGCTAGTTTACCAAAAACGCGACGCGCCATAATGCGCCCAGCGATCGCAACTTCTAAATCAACTTCTTCACCACTGGCTAAATCGGCAAACTGTTCTTGCAACTGCGCTGCATGATGGGTACATTCCCAACGATAGGCGTAGGGATTAGTCCCTAGCTGCTTGAGTTGTTCTACTTTCTCCAGCCTGGCGGCTCGGATATCTTCTTCCGACATGGTAACGAACTAAATAGGGCAAGATTAATTATAGATGCTGCCAAAGTTGAGAGTAAGAGATAATCGCCTAAAAGTAATGTGCGTAGGCGTAGCCCACCGCAGGAAATATACAATGACACAAACTAGAGTCCGCCTGTGGACTGTCAACGAATATCACCGGATGTTTGAAACGGGTATTATTACAGAGAATGAACGGGTAGAACTGATTGATGGGCAAGTTATCCCGATGAGCGCCAAAAATCCTCCCCATGCAGCAACAACACTGTGCGCGTCTGACTACCTCAAGCGGCTGCTAGCAGAGGTTGCCTTAGTTCGGGTGCAAGATCCCATTCAGTTGAGCCAATATTCGGAACCTGAGCCAGATATTGCTGTTGTTCGCATCGATTCACGAAAGTATATCGATCATCATCCCGCACCCAATGAAATCTTTTTATTGGTTGAGGTAGCAGATACGACGCTAGACACGGATCGGAAACAGAAAGCACCTTTGTACGCTAAGGCAGGAATTGCTGATTACTGGATTTTGGATGTGAATCAGCGTCAGGTTTATGTTTTCCGTGAGCCTGCTTTGGAAGGCTATAATGAAGAATTTATTCGGGATGAAGATGCAACGTTATCCTTGATTGCCTTTCCAGAAATTGAAATCCAGATTATTCAAATGTTTCCATAAATTAGTTAACATAATTTTTAATGAAATTGGTATGAACGCTCTATCGCATTTTATCCAAAAGGCTGTCAGAGAAAATATTATTTATATCTTCTCTGACCAAGGCTGAAAATTTTATTCTCCAAGCAAAACCTTTATTTCTGGACTATTTTTAGCGAATGTCTAGATGAAACAGCTTTCATTTTCAAGTTGGTAAATTGGACGATTGCCTTTACCAAGTCTTGTTGTTCTGGTTGCAAATTCAACTTTTGTAGGGCTTGATTCATATTATTACCAGCCCGGAGATTGTGATTAAGTTGGACACGTTGCGATGTGTTTAATACTGCCTCAATTTCCCTGTTTCTTCTCTGACGCACAGCCTGAAGTTCTTGGCTTTGTAAAGGAGTTAGGTTAATCTCAGACGAAGTGGAGTAGCTTGCAGTTTTGGTAATGGCGAAAATGACACCAGAAGTAGTATGGAGTTGAACCGGTGCAGCTAAGGCAATTCCCGGCATGGAAAGGATAAGAGCTAGAATAATAGCGAACACAGAGAGTCGTTTTGTCAAGTGAATTGCCATATTGATAAATGCCTACATCTAAATTTAATGCTCAGATATAGTTAACAATTTTCAAGTCTTGAATTTTGAATATTGAATTTATCCTACCCCCAAAAGTGCCTTAATGCGTTATAGTTCACATCTTGCATTAATCTTAAGTAGGGCGGGCACTATTTACTAATGCTGAAAACCTCAACTCTGATACTTGTGCCAGTGCCCGCCCGACGGTAATTGCTCCTTAATTACGAATTACGAATTACGAATTACGAATTACGAATTATTATCAGGTCTTCTCATTCTATTGATTTCCCGTTGTAATTCTTCAATTTGACGGCGCAAATTATCTGTTTCATTTGTGGAAGATTCTGCTGCAACATTTACTGAGCCGGAAGCAGGCGATCGCTGATAATTTCCTCGGCGAATTTGCTGATATTCTTCGGATACTGCCCACGCCCGTAGGTAATGCAGCCGTTCCACTGGGAAAGGATGGGATAACATCGTACCCTGAGCGCCATTGTAAATCAAGAATTTATATATCTGATTCAGCCCATCTTCATCTAGTGCCTGATAATTTTCTGACTGCTTGATAAACTCTTGTAAACTACATTCATTGGCATATTTGTTACTACCGCCAGAGAGTTTCATCATTGTTGACATCACAGGATTCAAGTCATCCATCACCAGTAGCGCAGCGCGATCTGAGGATAACTCGGCTTTACGCCGCCACTCAAAAAAGGCGTAAATCAAGCCTTGTGTTACAAAATTACCAATGCCGAAGGTCAATTCTCCCAAGGCGGAAGCAGCACTCATCGCCCACATCGCCATTTGAATTAAAATAGTATGACCACATTTAATATGCCCCAGTTCATGGGCTAGCACCGCCCGAATCTCAGCTTCGTCTAGCAAGTCTAGTATCCCTGTATTTATGACTATGTAAGGATTCTCTTGCCCCAAGGCATAGCTATTTGCTTGGGGATCTTGCGAGACAAACAGTGCAGGTTCTGGGTAAATGTCCAAATCTCGGACGCATTCCCGAAACATCTGGTAAATAGTGGAATACTGACGCGGCCCGACTTGGATGGTGTTACCCATTAGATAGACTAATTGAGGGCGTTCGTAGATAAATTCCACAAATTTACGAGCGATTAAATCAAATCCCGGTAAATTTCGCAAAGCTTGCTCGGCTTGGCGATCTAGTGGATGCCTGAAGGCTTCGCTGGAAATTCCTGTGTAAGTTGGCATAATTCAGGGTAGTGGGTAATTGGTCATTGGTCATTGGTCATTGGTCAAAAACAAATGACTAATGACAAAGGACAACATAATAGAAATGGGGCAATTGGAAGTAAAAGTCACTTTGTATGGAATTTAAAGCGTGTGATTGAGGCAGAAGTTCATTTGTCACTACATAACTTTTTGCGATCGCAAGCGGGGTTCCCTTCCTGGCCCCATCATTTGACGATGGCACGGTTGGTAGCACGCGCCTTGCGCCTGGGACGTAGTGCCCTAATTCAAGTAGGAGCGGTTTGTGGCTATCAGGGGCGGTATCGTACTAGTTTCGTAGCATCAGCCCTAATGTGGCATGGCCCTGTAATTATTGTTGCTCAAGAAGCAGTGCAGCAACTTCTACTGCGGGTGGAAATTCCCCGTCTACAGCAATGGCTACCAGCCAATAAATCGATTAGAACAGGTGACGCTTGGCCTGATGCTGAGTTCCAAGGGCTACTGTTAACCTCCCCAGAAGCTTGGTTAGGAGGACAATTTGCTGGTGGCGATCGCTTTCCCGAAGGCATCCCGACAATTATTGATGGGGTAGACGATCTCGAAGATTGGGTGCGCGATCAACTTACCCAAGATATTCAACCTCATGACTGGGATGAACTCATACTGGCTTGTCCAAATCAAGCTGAGGCAATTAGCGAAGCACGAATAAAACTAACACACGAGCTTTTTCAGCATCCTGTTAATCCATATCAGTGCTATCTAATTTCCCAACCAGAAATAGAGATTTTAAGCCGTCTTTATGCTGTTTTAGATCGAGCAAACCTCCCAGATACTTGGAAACATTTCTGGCAGCAATTACAAAC
>NZ_NOLK01000220.1:0-9601 GCF_002245985.1 Nostoc sp. 'Peltigera membranacea cyanobiont' 232 | reverse complement strand
AGACGGGGTGAATGTGTCTAAAAATACGCTTTGTTCGTATATCTGAGAACCTTGTAGTCTGAAAGTCTTTCACCGCAATACTTTCAGGCTATCTTGCCCCTGGTGACAGCTTCGCTATATTTACCCCGTGATGTAGAGTTTCTGCGGTGGATTGTTGGCTTTGGTGGTAATGTGAAGGTGACGCAACCAGAAGCCTTGATGGTTAAGGTTAAGGCAATTGGTGATGCGATCGTTCGGGTTTATGAGTAGTAATAAATAACAATATATAACAATATTTGATTTGTGAGAATTGTAGGCAGTAGATCCCCGACTTCTTTGAGAAGTCGGGGATCTTGTTGTTCACGAGACTATATTAAAGCTGGAAGAGACATTAATTCCCCTTTTCAAAAGAAAAGCGAGCCAGACAAACATATATTTGCAGCATGGAAATACTTGTTTCCATTAATTCCACTTCTTTGAAGAGAAGCGACCAACTCAAAACCGACGCGGACAATCTATGCAGTTTGTTTCCATTAATTCCACTTCTCCGAAGAGAAGCGGCCCACTCTTATTTAAACCCTTACCCAGCTTAATGTCTAGATGCCATTTGCGACGGGGTATAAAGCTACAGCAAAATTCAATCAAAATACATACCCATGAAAACCCTGAAACCTTTAAGCAGAAAGATATCGGCGGGGTCTACGAGACAATACGCATTTACAACTTTTGCCAACCCCGCCGCAGAGAAAGTAAAAAAGCATTAAAAATTCGTCATTTATATAAAAACCCTAGCTTCAACCCATAATGTTGCTGTTGCCACAAACTTATATAGCGCTTACTAAGCAACTGAGGTACAGCTTAAACTCACCCCCAGAAAGAATAAGCTTTATCTCCCCTCTCCTTAGCAAGGAGAGGGGTTGGGGGTGAGGTTTTGAGATGTACTTCAATAGACCGAGAAGCGCTATAGTTGAATTCAGATGTAGTTTTACGTAAGTCTTATATATTAAGTGGGCGATACTGGATTTGAACCAGTGACCCCATCCGTGTGAAGGATGTGCGCTACCACTGTGCTAATCGCCCAAGATTGTTTATATTATCATAACTAACCCAGATTTACGGTTGCAAAAATAAATATAGCTGTTCCCATTCAGATGAGGTACAACATTATATCGCAAGGTGTAGGGGCACGGCACAGCCGTGCCCCTACAGGTGTACCTTACTAGCTTGGGAAATGCTATATATTTTCTGCCAGCGTCAATTATTTAGAAATTATTCGGGTTAATTCCCTTCTGTTGTAATCTAGCTAAAAGTTCCTGAAGCTGTTGTTGTGTTTGCTCTAGTTCTTGCTGTTGCTTAACTGTTACTTCTTCTGGTGTTGAATATCTATTACCATTTTCGTCATACCAATACAACCATTCTCGTGTGATTCTTTGGTAAGTTCCCCGCTCACGTCCAATACCTAAACCAATTTCCGGCATCCAGACTTTATCGCCTGGTTGTAAAATATATTCACCATTAACTAAACGATAAACTTCTAAACGCTGACGCTTACGACGTAAGCGAGTTGGTGCATAAATTACATAATACAAAATGCCTAATTGGGCATAATCTACTTTCTTTTGTTCGTATTCAAAATTGTAAGTTTGGGAAACAATTTCTAACGATAAGATTGGGGAAATACCATCTTCTTCCCAAAGTACATAACTAGAACGCCCATTTTCTCCAACAAAACGTTCTACACCCAAACTTAAAAACCCATCAGGGACAATCGCAGGTTTATTGGCTGTATAATAAATTCCCATGTTTATCCCAAAAAACCAATCATCACGAGCTTGCCAAATAGCAGCTAATATTGCTAACAACAAGTTGGGAATTAATATTTGCAATTCGTTATCCACAGGAATTTCATCAGAATCTGGCAATTCTGCGGATGTTGGTAAGCACTCTAATGGATTGTACTTGAACATAAGCAGTTCTCAATCCCAATTGATAAATCTAAACCTGTTTTCCATAACTTATAGGTTGGCTCAGTCTGCACATCATAGCCCGTGACTTAGTTACTTTTACTACTTTCTGTAATCCCTTGACTTAAATAACTTACTGACTCAATCTTGGTAATATCTTAGACTACTTGCTAGGTATCTAAGCTCTGAGTGCAGGAGTCACTGAAAATCCATTTCTTTAGTTTATCTAAAGTCGCATCTAAGTTCTCAAATTACCTTCCTAAGATAGAAGCAGCAACCATAAGTTGCCATACACAACTAAAACCCAATTAACAGCTAGTGGCTGCGGAGAACATCAAAATGGCTAGAACGCCAGAATCCTTAGAATCGTCTATCAATGAAATTACAGATAGAGCTTTAGATCGTGATTGTACAACCTTATCCCGTCACGTCCTCCAGCAACTTCAGAGTTTTTCCCCAGATGCCCAAGATTTAAGTGCGCTGATGAATCGCATCGCCTTGGCAGGTAAACTGGTTGCACGCCGCATGAGTCGCGCTGGTTTAATGGAAGGCGTTCTCGGTTTTACTGGGGAAGTTAATGTCCAAGGAGAATCCGTCAAAAAGATGGATGTCTACGCCAATGAGGTATTTATCTCAGTGTTTAAGCAAAGCGGCTTAGTTTGTCGCCTCGCTTCTGAGGAAATGGAAAATCCTTACTATATCCCCGAAAATTGCCCTATTGGTCGCTATACCTTGCTGTATGACCCAATTGATGGCTC
Source organism: Nostoc sp. 'Peltigera membranacea cyanobiont' 232 (assembly GCF_002245985.1). Lineage (NCBI taxonomy): Bacteria > Bacillati > Cyanobacteriota > Cyanophyceae > Nostocales > Nostocaceae > Nostoc > Nostoc sp. 'Peltigera membranacea cyanobiont' 232. The sequence continues at coordinate 6,900 of NZ_NOLK01000220.1, read as the reverse complement.
ATCCAACACTGATAATAATCTCAGCTTGGGTTCCATTTTTGCTATTCGCCAACAGGAAGGAACTGATAGCGATGGCAAAGCAACTGACCTCCTCACCAATGGACGGAAGCAACTCGCTGCTGGATACATCCTGTATGGCCCTTGCACGATGCTGGTTTATACTATAGGTAAGGGCGTTCATTCCTTTGTCCTCGATCCCAGCTTAGGAGAATTTATTCTCACAGAAGAAAATATTCGGATTCCTAACCACGGTTCCGTTTACAGCGTAAATGAAGGTAACTTTTGGCAGTGGGAAGAATCGATTCGAGAATACATCCGCTACGTTCATCGCACAGAAGGCTACAGCGCTCGTTATAGCGGCGCAATGGTGAGCGACATCCATAGAATTTTGGTTCAAGGCGGTGTATTTCTTTATCCAGGTACAATTCAAAACCCAGAAGGTAAATTGCGCTTGCTTTATGAAACCGCTCCTCTCGCCTTTTTGATTGAACAAGCAGGCGGTCGTGCTACTACAGGATTGGTGAATATCTTGGATGTAGTACCGAAAAAACTGCATCAGCGCACACCTTTAATTATTGGTAGCAAAGAAGATGTAGCAAAGGTGGAGTCTTTTATTCAAAACGGACACTAGAAGATAATTCGTAATTCGTAATGGGCTACGCCCCGCTACGCTAACGTAATTCGTAGTTAGTGTTACGTAAGGGTTTTAGACGTTTTAGAAGGGTGGCTTATTTACGTTGTGCTGTCCTCTCATCTGCCATTAATTAAACGTTAATCATGGTGATTTAAGATTGGGGATGCAAAATAGCGCTTTTTGAAGATCAATTAAAGATTATCTCAGCTGGCCGATGCGATAAGTGATTGGCAACGCCACAATTCAAAAGTAAGCATTAATGCGTTTTGCCAACTTTACTTAGAAACATCACTATACAGGAGTGAAATAAACTACCTATGGCTACCAATCATCTACTAGAAATTAAGCAATACGGTCAAAGTATCTGGATGGATAATTTGACCCGTGACATTATTCAATCAGGTGAACTTAAAGACATGGTTGAAAATCAAGGTATATCTGGGATTACTTCTAACCCAGCTATCTTTGAAAAAGCGATCGCAGGTAATGTCATTTATGATGCCGATATAGAAGCCGGAGTTCGGGCTGGCTTACCGATAGATAAAATTTACGAATCGTTAGTTTTTGCAGATATCCGTAACGCTTGTGATATTTTACGCCCAGTTTATGAAGCCTCGAATAGACTAGATGGTTATGTGAGTATCGAAGTCCCACCAACTATCGCCCATGATACTGAAGCAACAATAAGTGAAGCTCGGCGCTATTTCCAAGAAATTGGTCGGGAAAATCTCATGATTAAAATTCCTGGTACAGAACCTGGTTTGCCAGCAGTAGAGCAGGTAATATCCGAAGGGATGAATGTTAATATTACGTTGCTATTTTCTGTAGAAAGCTACATAAACACAGCTTGGGCTTATATTCGGGGCTTAGAAAAACGGCTGGCTGAAGGTAAAGACATCAGTAGAATTGCTTCAGTCGCTAGCTTCTTCCTCAGCCGGATCGATAGCAACATTGATGCCAAAATAGATGCTAAGTTGAAAAAAGGCGTTGATGATATTGCCGTGGAAGCAAAGCTAAAAGCTGTGAAAGGAAAAGTAGCGATCGCTAACGCCAAGGTAGCATACCAAGAATACAAGAAGATCGTTAGAAGCGAGCGTTGGCAAGAGTTGGCAGCAAAAGGAGCCACAGTACAACGGCTACTTTGGGCTAGTACCAGCACCAAAGACCCCAACTACAACGACGTGATGTATATCGAAGAGTTGGTAGGCCCTGATACCGTTAACACCGTACCACCAGCGACCATAAAAGCTTGTGCCGATCATTGTAACGTTAGCGATCGCTTAGAAACAGATGTAGATAACGCTTACACCCTGATCGAAAACCTCAAAGATCCCGACATCAACATCGATCTTGATACCGTCATGGATGAACTGTTAGATGAAGGTATTGACAAATTCATCCAGCCCTTCCAGTCCTTGATGAACTCTTTAGAAGAAAAGATCAAGGTATTGTCACCAGTGTAGGGACTGGGGAATAAGATTAAAAATACTATTTTCCAAAACCTAAAACCCAAAACCCAAACCCAAAACCCAGTACCCAATCCCCAGTACCCAATCCCCAGTACCCAATCCCAATCCCAATCTCAAAATCCAAAATCCAAAATCCAAAATTCCTATGGTTAGTCTGCTAGAAAATCCCTTGCGCGTTGGTCTGCAACAACAAGGGATGCCCGAACCCCAGATTATAGTTATCTTTGGCGCTTCTGGCGATCTCACCTGGCGCAAACTAGTGCCAGCACTTTATAAATTGCGGCGAGAACGACGTATTCCTCCAGAAACTACCATTGTTGGTGTAGCACGACGAGAATGGAGCCATGAATACTTCCGCGAACAAATGCAGAAAGGCATGACAGAGGCACATCCTGATGTCGATTTAGGGGAACTCTGGCAAGATTTCTCTCAAGGTCTGTTCTACAGTCCTGGGGATATAGACAACCCCGAAGGCTACCAAAAACTAAAAACCTTACTGACTGAATTAGACGAAAAACGGGGCACGCGAGGTAATCGCATGTTCTACCTCTCCGTTGCGCCCTCATTCTTTCCCGAAGCGATTAAGCAGCTAGGAAGCGGCGGGATGCTAGAAGATCCCTACAAACACCGTCTAGTAATTGAAAAACCCTTTGGTCGAGACTTGGCTTCTGCTCAAAGTCTTAACCAAGTGGTACAGAAATATTGCAAAGAACATCAAGTCTACCGGATTGACCACTACTTAGGTAAAGAAACAGTCCAGAATTTGCTAGTGTTTCGCTTTGCCAATGCGATTTTTGAACCCTTGTGGAATCGTCAATTTGTTGACCACGTGCAAATTACGGTAGCAGAAACCGTAGGCGTGGAAGACCGGGCTGGCTACTATGAAAGCGCTGGCGCACTGCGGGATATGTTGCAAAATCACCTCATGCAACTTTACTGCTTAACAGCGATGGAAGCACCCAACGCAATGGATGCCGACAGCATTCGCACAGAAAAAGTGAAGGTACTCCGCGCTACTCGTTTAGCTGATGTTCACAATCTGTCGCGGTCAGCAGTCCGCGGTCAGTACAGTGCCGGCTGGATGAAAGGTCAAGAAGCGCCAGGATATCGGACAGAACCAGGTGTTGACCCCAACTCCACCACACCCACTTATGTAGCGATGAAGTTTTTGGTAGACAACTGGCGCTGGAAAGGTGTTCCTTTCTACTTGCGTACCGGAAAGCGGATGCCGAAAAAAGTGAGTGAGATTTCCATTCACTTCCGCGAAGTTCCATCCCGGATGTTCCAATCTGCCGCCCAACAGACAAACGCCAACATTTTGACGATGCGGATTCAGCCAAATGAAGGTATTTCCCTGCGTTTTGATGTCAAAATGCCAGGGGCAGAATTCCGCACCCGTTCCGTTGATATGGACTTTAGTTATGGTTCCTTTGGCATCCAAGCAACATCCGATGCCTACGATCGCTTATTCCTTGATTGTATGATGGGCGATCAAACATTGTTTACACGAGCCGACGAAGTAGAAGCAGCTTGGCAAGTAGTAACACCAGCCCTTTCCGTTTGGGATGCACCCACCGATCCAAAGACTATTCCCCAATACGAAGCCGGTACTTGGGAACCAGCAGAAGCAGAATTCTTAATTAACCAAGATGGCCGTCGCTGGCGCAGACTCTAAATATTAGTCATTAGTCATTGGTCATTAGTCACTAGCAAAAACAAATGACGAATGGCAAATGACAAATGACAAACGACAAACGACAAAATCCAAAACTACTATGCCTACCCAAACTTCTACAATTTTTTCCCTCCAGGCACCGAAAGATATTTCGCTTAACGAAATAGATGCCGAACTCAATCAAATTTGGCAAAGCTATGGCATAACTGGCGAGGACGGTGGACTTCCCAGTGCTACTAGGGCAACAACATTTACTTTAGTGGTCTACGAACCAGAAGAAACTCAGTATTTGTTGGCTGCTTTAGGATTTTACAACGGCCCAATTGATGGGATTTTAGGGCCACAGATGGCAGCAGCATTGCGGGAAGTACAAAATAAACACCGTCTGCCCGAAACCGGAACAGCAACACTAGAAACTCTGACTGTATTACGAGAAGAATTCTCTAAAGGTCAGCGAGGTGGGACTGTAGGAGAACATCCTGCTGCTGGGTTAAATAATGGCAGCCCCAGAATTGCTGATGAAATTGCCCTCCGCAACCCCTGCCGCATCATTGCACTATTTCCCATTGCTGGCGAAGATGAAGGAGTTAAGGCTCAAGTTTCTGCCTATTGCCCCATTCAAAAGCAATCGTCAAGCACACTGATTTGCTGCGAATACATTACTCTCAGTGGAACTGCTGCTGCCTTAGAACGCATCGGTGGCATGATTCCAGCCTTGTTGATTGGCGGCTTACCGAAGTTTCTCTGGTGGAAGGCGACACCAGACCCTAACAACAGTCTATTCAAGCGTCTAGCCGCAATCTGCAATAACGTCATTGTCGATTCTTGCAACTTTAACGAGCCAGAGAGTGATTTACTCCGCCTAGAAGAATTGGTAGAAACGGGTATACCTTTGGCTGATTTGAACTGGCGTCGCCTCGCATCATGGCAGGAATTGACAGCTGAAGCCTACGATTCTCCTAAGCGTCGCGCCGCCCTCAAAGAAATTGACCGCGTTACGATTGATTACGAAAAAGGCAACCCCGCCCAAGCTTTGCTATTTCTGGGTTGGCTGGCAAGTCGCTTAAACTGGCAGCCAGCTTCTTATGAAAAGGAAAGTGGTGATTATGACATCACTCGCATCCATTTTATTTCTCAAGATCAGCGACAAGTAGAAGCCGAATTAGCAGGAGTTCCAGTTGCTGATGTGGGCGATATTGTTGGTGACTTGATTGCCTTGCGCCTCAGTTCGACAAATCCCCAGGCAGATTGTGGTACAGTCATTTGCTCGGAAACTGGTGGTTGTATGCGGATGGAAACACATGGTGGTGCCCAATCCGCCGGTCTATTTCAACAGGTAACTTCACTTTCGGAACAAAAGGCGGAAGCATTGCTAAGTCAGCAGGTGCAACGCTGGGGCCGCGAGTCACTGTTTGAAGAAAGTCTGGGAGTGACAGCGAGTATTTTCAAATTAGCGAATTAAAATAGATGCGATGAATCGCATACAGGAGAGACGCGATTCATCGCGTCTGTACAAAAATTAGGAGAGACGCGATTAGTCGCGTACAGGAGTTAAGAGTTATAATTCATAACTTCTTGCTCTCAATTCCTAACTTTTTTATGTCTGTAATTATTGCTGGAGAACGTAGTGGGGTGGGCAAGACAACAGTCACGCTCACCCTTTTAGCATCTTTACGTCGTCGCGATCGCCTGGTGCAATCTTTTAAGGTAGGCCCAGACTACATCGATCCGATGTTTCATCAACACGTAACTGGTCTTCCTTGTCGCAATTTAGACCCAGTGTTGACTTCAGAAGCCTACATTCAGCAATGTTTTGCCCGTCATAGCCAACTGAGTGAATATGCCCTAGTAGAAGGGGTGATGGGATTATTTGATGGTGTTTCGTCATTGGTCATTAGTGATTTGTCATTTGTAAAAAACAAAGGACAAATGACTGACTTTGCCAGTACAGCACACATCGCCCGACTTTTAGATTTACCTGTAGTGTTAGCGATTGATTGCAGTCGTTTATCTGGTTCTGTGGCTGCGATCGCTCACGGCTACCAATCTTTTGACCCACGAATTAAAATAGCTGGGGTAGTATTAAATCGCGTGGGAAGCGATCGCCACCTCTCTCTTCTCAAAGATTCCCTAGAACCCTTACAATTACCCATTCTCGGCGTGCTGCGCCGTCAAGATAACATCACAATTCCCGATCGCCATTTGGGTTTAGTTCCCACAGCAGAACTCCCCGAACTCAATGCTTTAATCGATCGCCTCGCCGATTTAGGAGATAGCTGTTTCAATTGGCAACATTTATTACCCCTGTTAAAATCAAAACCTCTGCCTCATCCCCCTTCTCCGCCTCATCCTCCCTCCTTTGTAAGGATTGCAGTCGCCCGCGATCGCGCTTTTAATTTTTACTACCAAGACAATCTCGATTTACTGCAACAACTTGGTGCAGAACTGGTTTTCTGGAGTCCTTTAGAAGATGCTGCAATACCAAAAGATATACAGGGAATGTATTTTGGGGGAGGTTTCCCAGAAGTTTTTGCCCAGCAACTAGCAGAAAATACCAGCGTTCGGGATGGAGTAAAAACAGCAATTCTCAAAGGTATGCCTGCGATCGCTGAATGCGGCGGATTGATGTATTTATGCGAGCAAATTATTGATTTTGAAGGAAAATCTTGGTCGATGGCGGGAGTTTTACCGACATCTGCTGTCATGGGTGGGCGTTTAACTTTGGGCTATCGTCGTGCAGTCGCTTTGCAAGATAATCTGTTAGTAAAGGCAGGTACAACTGTTTACGGACATGAGTTTCATCGTTCCCATTTAACCATAACTCCCACTCAGCCCCTATTTGAAACTTCTCGCTACGACTGTGACGAAAATATGGGATGCGAAGGATGGGGTTTCCCTGCAAATGTTCATGCCTCTTATGTGCATCTGCATTGGGGAGAAAGTGGAGAAATTCCCCAACAGTTTCTTAAAAAATGTGTGAAAGACTCCTGTCTCCAGCAATAACTGCCTCAAAACCCGTAGCTTTGTACTTCATGCAAAAGAAAACTGCTGTAAATAATGACTGCTACACCCGCATTTCTCACAAGCTTGAGGGAAGGGGCAGAGGGGCAGAGGGGCAGAGG